>NZ_JBEXSD010000007.1:0-116777 GCF_040613495.1 Nocardioides sp. NPDC006273
GAGCGAGTCCAGCACCGCCAGCTCGGCGGCGTGGTCGGCGAGGAGATCGGCGAAGCGGAGCATCCGCTCCCGGCGGAATGCGACCCCGGCCCGCGACCAGCCGCCGTCGTCGTACGCGGCCCTCGCCGCACGCACGGCGGCGTCGACGCCAGCCTCGCCCGCGTCGGCGACCTCGGCGAGCAGCGCGCCGGAGGCGGGGTTGCGGTTCTCGAAGGAACCCTCCGCGGTGTCGATGGAGCAGCCGCCAACGAACGGCCGGGTCGGGAGTCGGACCTCTGCGGCGAGCTCTCGCCAGTCCTGGTGGGTACGCACAAGCAAGTCCTTTCTTTGCGCTTCACCGCAAATATGAGCCTCGCCACACCAGGTGTCAATCGTTCGCCCGCAGATTTCACATACGCGTTACGGTTGAGCATGGCTCGACGCAAGGACCAGGCCGCTCGGCGCGAACATCTGACCGCGGCAACGCTGACCGTGATCGCCACCCACGGCTTGGCCGGCGCCACGATGAAGAACATCGCCGCGGAGGCCGGCATCTCACCGCGCCTGATCGCCTACTACTACCCCGAGCTCGACGGCCTCATCGAGGCCGCCCACCAGGCCGCGACCGACCGCTACTACTGGTCCCGGCAGCGGGCGATCGAAGGCGACCTGTCCCCCACCGAGAAGCTCGGACGCCTGATGTACTCCGGTCTTCCCCGAGGTGAGGACCTCCTGCTGAGCCAGGTCCTCGACGAGATCTCGGTCAACGCGAGCCGCAGCCCGATGCACGCGACCCTGATGACGCTGCTCTTCGACCGCGAGGTCTCGCTCTACACCGCCGTGCTCGAGGTCGGCCGCGCGACCGACGTCTTCGCGCTCACCGACTCGGCCGAGGCGATCGCCCGCAACTTCGTGGCCCTCGAGGACGCCTTCGGCCTGCACCTGCTCGCCCACAACTCGTCGCTGACCTTGGAGCGGGCCGAGCAGCAGCTGGCCAGCTACGCCCACGCCGCACTCGGCGTCCGGGTATCCCCGATCGACCCTGAGTTGCCCAAGAACGCAAAGAACTCCCGCGTGCGGCCCTGATCCTCAGGCGCGCCTGCGTGTCAACGCCTCGACACCCCAGCAGGCGAGGCAGCCGAGCAGCGTGATGACCACGGTCGGGACGACCGCGACCAGGTCATAGATGAAGATCTCGCCAGATAGCGCCCGGTAGAGGCGCCACGACCACTCCAGCCAAGCGAACATCAGCACGGCCGGCACGATCAGACCGATCAGCCACAGGAAGCCCGTGCGCCGGGCAACGCCCCACGCGGCCACCAGGCACACCGTGATGAAGACCGCCAGGAAGCGGACCAGCCACAGCCACCATTCCTCGTGGGGCGGCTCGAACGAGCCCCGTGCCCGGAGGAAGTCAGCGACCAGCCAGTAGCAGTCGAAGAGCCATCCCGGGACCAGCAGGAGCGGCGCGGTGAGCCGGCGCAGGAGTGTCCGCCCGCGCCAGACCAGCATCGCCGCGTACGTCAGGTAGGTCAGCGTGAACAGCACGCCCTCGACCGCGAACTCCTCGGGGTAGCCGATCTTCCAGCGGATCTGGCTCAGGACCACCAGGCGCACGATCTCGGCCGCGATGACGATGACCGCCGCCAGGGCGGAGAGCCCGACCCGGTCCGGCTTCTCAGCGGTGGCGGTCATGCCCTGCAGTATCGCCGATCGTCGCGGTGCGCGCCTGAGGAACCGCCGTGTCGGCGACCGCGAAGCCGACGGCTCAGTCCTCTGTCCGGGCTCCGATGACGACGGGACGGCCCGCGACGTACCCGGCGCAGACCTGGACGGCCGCGAGGCCCAGCAGGAGCGCGATCGGCACCGACCACGAGCCGGTCGACTCGCGCAGCAGCCCGACGACGAACGGGCCGCCGGCCGCGAACAGGTAGCCGATGCTCTGCGCCATCGAGGACAGCGCGGTGGTGCCGGCGGTCGTCGCGGTGCGGATGCTGAACAGGGTCAGGGTGACCGGGAAGACCGCACCACCGACGCCGAGCAGCACCGCCCAGAGCCAGGCACCCGTGACGGGAGCAAGGAGGAGACCGGCGAACCCGACCGCCAGCAGCGCGGTCAGCACGGCGACCAGGTGACCCTGCGACGAGGCGCGGATCGCGAGCGTGGGCGCCAGGAAGTAGACCGGCACGCCGACCAGGATGCTCACCGCGAGCAGCAGCCCTGCCGTCGCGTGCCCGAAGCCGGCGTCGGCATAGATGCTCGGCAGCCAGCTCATCACGACATACGCGAACAGCGACTGGGTGCCGAAGAGGAGCGTGACGGCCCACGCCACCGGCTCCCGCCACAACGAGACCCGCGCGCGGCCTCCGCTGCGCAGCTCGCGTTCGCGCAGATACGGCAGCCACGCGACCAGAGCCACGACGGCGAGCACCGCCCAGACGCCGAGGCCGACCCGCCAGCTTCCGGCCGCGTGGGCGATCGGCACGGTGACCCCGGCGGCGATCGCCGCACCCAGCGACATCACCGCGCTGTAGGCGCCGGTGACCGCGCCGACCCGGTTCGGGAAGCCCTCCTTGACCACGGCCGGCAGCAGCACGTTGGCGAGCGCGATGCCCGCACACGCGACGAACGTGCCGACGAGCAGGAGCCAGGGGTCGCCGATCACCCGGACCAGCAGCCCGGCCGCCAGCAAGCCGAGCGCGACCCCGATGCCGCGATGCACGCCTAGCCGGCGGGCGAGCGTCATGCCGGTCGCACCGACGACCGCGAAGCACAGCACCGGCAGCGAGGTCAGGAAGGACTTGGTGCCGCCCGAGAGCCCGTCGAGCCCGTCGAGGAGGGCACCGAGGGAGGTGATGCCCCCACGCAGGTTCGCGGCCACCAGCAGGACCGCGACGAGCAGCCACACCGTCGACCGCGCGGCTGTGTTCGACGACGAGGACTCGGGGCGGGACTGGAGTCGGGAGGTCACACCCCCTAGGATGCCAGACGTCGGATGATTGGATGAAAGGACGGCATCGTGCCGCTCTCCACCACCACTTCTCGCTCCCTGGTCGACCAGGCGATCGACGGGATGCGTGAACTGCTCGCCGACGGCGAGTGGACCGTCGGCACCCGCATCCCGCCCGAGCCCGAGCTGGCCGCGGCGCTCGGCGTCAGCCGCAACACCGTGCGTGAGGCGGTGCGGGCACTGGCCCACACCGGCGTGCTGGAGGTGCGACGCGGAGACGGGACGTACGTCTCCGCCTCCAACGAGGTGGCGGCGATGATGCGGCGCAGGCTCGGCCGGGTCGACCTGCGGCACGTCCTCGAGGTCCGCCACGCGATCGAGACCCAGGCAGCGGCGCTGGCCGCCGTGCGGCGCACCGAGGACGACCTGCGAGCGCTGACCGCCCTCATGGAGCGGCGCGCGGCGGCCGTCGCGGCCAAGGACGCCGACGCCTTCGCCGACGCCGACACGGAGTTCCACCTCGGCGTGGTCACCGCGACCCACAACCCGCTCCTCATCGAGCTCTACGCGGGCTTCGAGGGCACCTTGCGCACGATGATCCACCTCGACGACGAGACAGTCGATCTCGCCGACGAGCACGTCGCCGTCTTCGACGCCATCCGCGCCCAGGACCCCGGCGCCGCCGCGGCCGCCGTCACCGGCCTCCTCCACACGCTCGCCCGCTGACGCCCGATAGCGACCCAGGACGATCCAGAGGTGCTCAGGGTCAACCCTGGGGAGGGCTATCCGAGCCTGGTTCGGACTACCCTCCCCAGGTTCAACGCCCTAGGTTCTCCCGCCCGGCATTCTGCGCTCGGAGCACGTCAATCCGATGCAGCGTTGTCGCGAAGGTTCGCAGCAGCTCTTTGGCGATCCTGAGGACGTCGGAACGCTCGTCCCTCGGGAACGCGTGCAACAGCGTCGTAGGCATCCACTCATCGCCGACCGGAAGTAGCCGCGCCGCGACATAGTCACCGCGACGGAGCCCGGACGAGGCGAACTTGTTCGTGCGGCCCCCGGCGCCGGCTCCGTCAGCTGGCCGGTAGGTCGACTCGGATGAACGTCGGCCGATACAGGAGCGGGTTGCGCAGGACGGCACCGAAGTCGGTGCTGTTGCGGCTGTAGGACACGATCACCGAACCGGGCTCCTCGAGGATGTCGGGGTGGGCCAGCGGCATGTAGCGGAGCTCGCCACGTGCCACTCCGGAGGGAAGGGTGCCGACCGGTGGTCGCGCCCGGAACGGGCCGGTCGGCGACGACGAGGTCCAGAAGACCAGGTTCTCTCCCAGGAACTCACCGCTCTTGCTGAACGCATACCAGCGCCCGTCGCGCTCGAAGACGCTCAGCGTCTGAGAGACGCCATCGGTCACGGGGATCAGCTCGCTCGAGGCGCTGGCGCGTTTGGTCCAGCCGGTGCCGTCCCAGTAGGTCCAGCGGTCGGGGTCGGCGACATGGTCCGGCGCGACGCGGGCGACGTGCAGGGCGAAGCCGGTGCCGAACGGCGGGTCGGGCTCGCGGGCGGTGCCGTAGAGGTAGAGCCACTCCCCCGACACCGCCGCCGCGGCGCCCCACATCGGCCGGCGCGTGTCGGCGTCGTCGGCACCGATGTCGGTCACCGCGATCAGCTGCGGGATTCCCCCGTCCGGGACCACGAACTGGGCGATGGCCGGCCCCAGCGCCTCGAAGCCGAACACGTCGTCGGAGTCGGTCGTACGGACCCGTTGCGCGGCCACGACGACGAGCGTGTGTCCCGGCTTGTCGAGCGAGGTCACCGACATCGGCCAGTAGCCCACACCATCGTCCCGGTCGGGGATGATCGCACCGCCGGACTCCGGGAGGACGACGCGCAGACAGTCGGGCTCGACGAGCAGCATCGAGTTGCGTACGAAACCGGCGCCGGAGAAGTCCTTGCCCCGCAGAGTGTCACCGAACATCCAGATGCTCCGCTCATCGCCCAGCTCGGCGCTCACCCCGACGTCGCCGCCCTGGAGCGCCGGCTCGGCGCGCAGCCGGGTGATCCGGTTGAGGTCGTCGACGTCCTCGACGGGACCCGATGGGACACACTGGGTGGTCGAGGCGAGGCTGGCCAGCGGGCGCGGCACGGCGTCGCTGTGCAGCGCGGAGGTCACCGCGGTCGCGAGCACGGTCAGGCAGGTGGCCGAGGCCAGGACCAGGCCGAGGTTCCGCCGCCACGAGCGCACCGACACGAGCGCGACCTCGCGCTCGACGTCGACTCGGACCAGCCACCGGATCGCCACGAGGACGATCAGACCGAGCAGCGCCGACCCCACGATGGTCACCACCGGTTGGGTGATGTGGGTGCGACCGGCCCCGGTCGCTGCCCACGTCAGGGACTCGCCCGCCCCGGCGATCGTCCATCGGGAGCCGATCGCCCACGGATCCGCGAGAAGCAGGCGGTCGCGGGCGAGGAGGAGGGGTACGGGCCCGGCGACGATCACCGTCGCCGCGAGCAGCAACCCCGGCAGTCCGCCGACGATCTCGCAGGCGAAGGTCAGGGCACCCGCGGCGAGGACCATGGCGGCGAGGACCGTCGCCATGAGCATCCGCTCCCCCGCCGGCGCTGGCGCGGCGAGCGACCAGCCCCAGATGCCCGCTCCCACCGTCAGCGCGGCGAGGGCGGTCAGCCGCGCCAGGAGTCGAGGCAGCGTACGCGCGAACGGGCCCCACACGAGCGAGACGACGCACACCAGCAGGAAGCCCGCCAGCGCGGTCGCGAAGGTGACCCACGACGACGGCCGGCCCTCGAGCCGATCGGGCGGCTCGGCGAGCACGACCGTACGTCCCCGGGTCTTCTCGATCCGCTCGACGTCGGCCTGGATCGCGTGAGCGAGCGCGGGCCGGTGTGCCGTGGCCAGACACAGCTCGTCCTGGGTGCCGGTCAGGTCGATGTCGAGCACCGCAACGACGTCCCCGCTCTCCAGCAGCTCCGCCGCCTCGGCTCGGTCGTCGACCGCGCCCGCCGAGAACGGGCTCCCCGGCACGGCGTTCACCTGCTTGACGAGGGGCGCGGTGACGACATCGGGGCCCACCAGGACCACCGGAGCCTCGTGGAGCTCTCCGGAGTCGGCGCGGAGGCCGGTGACGATCCAGCCCAGGGCGATCAGCACGAGGACAGCGCAGAGCACGACCTCACGCCGACTTCCTGGTCGCACCGCTCACCGCCCTTCCCGGCTACACAGCTCATCTCCTGGGCTGATGTAGCAGCGCGACGGGCATCATAGGCGGTGGGACGACGGCCTCAATCTCTGATCGCTCCTGCCACGATCGCGCCGCCTTCCCTGTTCCCGAGGGCATTGGGATGGTAGGGCGCGGCCTGGCTCGTCGGGATCAGGCCCTCGACCCACTTGGCTTCAACAGGAGCACAGACGCCGTGGTCCCGGCTCGGGGTCGCCAGATCGATGTAGCCGGCTCCGTTGTCAGCGGCTACCGCGGAGAGCTTGGCGTTGAGGCGGTCGAAGATGCTCTGGAGCCACGCTGCGTCGATCGCCCAGATCGGGTCGACGGGATAGCAGCCGGAGGTCCCCCAGTAGGTGAGATAGCTGACGAGATGAACGTCCGCGCCCGGCGCCCTGGTGTGGACCGACTGCACCGCGTCGGCGATCCGCTTACCGACGGTGTCGATCTGGCTCGTGTAGCTGTCGGGTTGATAGCTGGAGCAGGCGATGCCGTGCGGTGCCGGCAGGGGTTGCATGCAGCTCGGGACGAGCACGCCGAGGTTCAGGTCGTTCGCGCCGATGGTGATCGTGACGATGTCGGTGCCGGGTCCGACCGCGTCCAGCTGCGGCGCCATGTAGCCGAAGCGCCGTCCGGTGAGGTCGGCCGTCGTCGCACCCGAACAGGTGACGTCGGTGAGCGAGGCGCCGATCGTCCGCGCCGCGACCGAGGGCCAGTTGTCGTCGGATCTCAGACAGTCCCAGCTGTTCTGGGTCGTGACCAGGGGGCCCGCCGCCTGGGAGTCGCCGAGCGCGACCATGGTCGGCGGATCAGCCGCGGCACCGTCGTACGCCATCGCCGGAGCCGTTTGCGCTCCGATCACGACCGCGGCCGTTGCCAGCACCCCGCCAGCGCGGAGTCGAAGTCTCTTTTCCATCACCATGCACTTCCTCTCGACAGACGCCATTGCCCACCAGGAATGATGGAGCACAAACGACCCACCGTCCGGTGGGCGATTCAACCAAGTGGATCGGGACGATGTTGTGATGCGTCACAATGAGCCACAGTTGGGCGGACTGCGTGTGTCCGCACTTCTCGAGCGCGACCACGCTTTCCTGGTGGGCGCGGTCCTCGATGATCTGGTCCAGCACGTCCCCGGCTACGACCGCCTGCCACAGGAACTCATCGACGGGGACGTACGCGCCGTGGTGGACCACGCTCTCCGGCTCTTCCCCGCGACTCTCGCGGGCGGTCCTTCAGCCGAGGAGCTGTCGCGTCTCACCGAGTCCGCCGCCCTTCGCGCCGATGAGGGCGTACCCATGGAGATGGTGATGGCCGCGTATCACCGTGGCGCGCGGGTCGCGCTCGACCACTGCTTTGCCGAAGCACGGCCGGAGGAGCTCGACGACGCCCGCATCATCGCGGTCGCCCTCTTCGACTACCTCGAGAAGCTCACCACGGCAGTGGCCGCCGGGTTCACGGCGCACGGAAGGACGGTTCTGGCCGAGCAGGCCGACGTACGACAGCGTCTCCTGGCCGCTCTGCTCGCCGGCGAGGGCTTCCACGAGGCCGCGGGACCGGCCGAGATGGCACACGCCGACACCTGGCTGGTGGTACGCGTGAGTGTCGGCGCCCATCCCGACGAGGCCGATCCGATGATCGCCCCCGGGGTTGCCGGACGTCGAAAGCTACGTCGCCTTCGGACCGAGATCGACCGCCACTACGCAGACCCGGTTCTCTGGCAGCCCTCGCTCGACGGCGGATTGCTGCTCATCCCCCAGCCCGACCTGGACCGACTACGAAACGTACTCCGTGCCGCACGTCGGCTGGCCGGCGCGCCGTTGTGGGCCGCAGCGACGCGTGCCGCACCCGAAGAGGTGGCCGCCGCCGCGCCGCTCTGCCACGAGATCATCGACGTCGTCCTCGCCACCGGCCGGCCCGAAGGTGTCTACGAGCTCGCGGATGTCGCTCTCGACTATCAGCTGCGGCAGGCGTCACCGGCCCGGTCGGTGCTGGCCGGCCTGTTGGCCACCCTCGACGAGCACCCGGAGCTGCACCGCACTCTGGAGGTCCACCAGCGTACGGGCATGAACCGGCGCCGCTCGGCCACCGAGCTCCAGGTCCATCCGAACACGATCGACAATCGGCTACGCCGTATCGCCCAGCTCACCGGTCTCGACCCGACCAGGCCCGACCATCTCCCGACCATCCAAGCGGCGCTCATCGCACGCGCAGCGATCCGAGGGCAGCAAGGTCGAAGGTGACCTGCTGCCGCTCGGATCGCGTCGGCTAGTTCGGGGTGGCCTTCCAGCGCTGTGCCCCGACCGCCGTGTCGGTCTGCTGTACGACCAGCCCGCCGGCACCGGCGGCCAGGCTGAGACCGCTGTGCTTGGCCGAGACCTTCAGCGCCGCACCGTCGGCCGCGATCACCCAGCGTTGGTTGGGCGTGCCGGTGCAGGTGTACTCCACGACCGGGTCACCGCTCGTCTTCGAGCTGTAGGCGACGTCGGCGCACAGACCGGTGCCGGCGTTCTTCAGCTGGTAGCTGCCGTCGTCCTCGTTCCGGGTGACCACCCACTTCTGCGACGCCGCCGCCCCGACGGCCGAGGTGGTCAGCTGACCGTTGCTGGTCCCGGTCGCCGCGTCGAGCGCAAGCCCTGAGGCGACGTTGCCCAGCGAGTACTGGCCGTCGACCAGGGCCGGAGGTACGACCTCCTCCTCGCCGACCGTCATCGCGAACACGTGCACCGCGGCGTTGGCGGGGAGCGTGACCGCCGCGATCTCCTTGGCCGGGTCGGTTCGCAAGGTCTTGGTGAACAGGCGATAGGAGACCGTCGGGTAAGCCGGGCCGTCCTGGGTGTTCTTCCCCAGCGTGGTGACGGCGACCTTGGCGCCGTAGCTGTCGGTGGCCGCACAGCACCAGTTGGGGAAGCCGAGCGTGCCGGTGCCGGAGGTGCCGTCTGTGTAGTGCACCGTCGCCTTCTCGGCTGCCGAGAGGCTGGTGCCGGTCCCCAGGAACGCCAGCGCATTGCCCCGACCGCTGATCCGGATGGTCTCGCCGCCGGAGGCGACGTTGTCCTTGGTGCCCGGCGCCGAGTTCGGCCAGGTGAAGTCGAACCCGTTCGCGCTCACGGTCGCGCCGGGAGTGACGCCCTTCTCGGCGAGCTTGTCGGCGAGGAAGCTGCTGCCTCCGCCGTCGATGTCACCCGGCTCGGGATCCTCGGCCCTGGTGACACCCACGTTGTTGAACGCCGAGGCCAGGTCCGGGTGGGCGACCGTGGTCGTGGCCGAGTCCGTCACGGCGTACGTCCGGTCGTGGGTCACGTAGGTTGCGGTCGCGTCGATCTTGACCCGGCCGGGTGAGGCGTCCGCCGGTGGCGTGATGCTGAATGTCGCGGTGCGGGAGGCACCGGGCGCGAGAGACCCCGACACAGCAGCGCCCGGGCGTACGTCCCAGCCCTCGGGGGCCTTGGCCGTGATCGACTCGAGCTGGACGCGGGAGTCGGTCTCGTTGGTGAAGGTGGCGCTGACCTCCGCGGCCTCACCGGCGACCGCGATCGCGGGAGCGGCGGCGTCGAGGCTCACGTTGCGGTCGCCCGGGTGGCCACCACCGACCGCCGAGGACCCGTTCAGCGTGACGACCGCCGACGCGGAGGTGGACAGCTTCCCGGTCTTGACCTGCGTGATGCCCGTGGCGGAGTCGTGGAACCATCCGGTCGCCGCGTCTTCCAGCGCCTTCTTCGAGCCCCGCTGCGGCAGCTCGGCGCCGTCCAGCACCACGCTTCCGGGCTCTGAGTCGGCGTGCACGCTGAGCCCGTACTCGCGCGAGCTGGGCTTGCCGGCGTAGGAGCCGTCCACCTCACCCAGCCGCACCACCACGCGGCCGCGGCCTTGCTCGGGCGCGTCGACCTGGAACTCCTGGGTGGCGGACTCGCCCGAGGCGTGCGCCTGGCTGCGCCCGTCGTCCTCGTAGTTCACGAAGGACGAGGATCCCTGCGGGTAGATGTCCAGATCGAGACGGCCCGACTTCTTGCCCTGCTGCCAGTCGAGCGTGCCCTCGGGGAACTGCGGCACCACCGCGCCGGCGCGTACGAAGAGCGGCAGCGTGTCCAGCGGGGCCTTGTAGCCGTCGATCGTCTTCGGTCCCTGGTGGACCCGCCCGCTCCAGTAGTCGACCCAGGTCCCTTCGGGGAGGTAGATCCCGTCGCGGGTGGTGGAGTCCTCGTAGACCGGGGCGACCAGGAAGTCGTCGCCGGCGAGGAACTCGTACTTGACGTCGTCGCCCCAGGTCTTCGGGTCCTGGGGGTAGTTGAGGTAGAGCGGCTTGACCGCGCCCACGCCGTTGCGGTTGGCCCTCATCGTGTGCGTGTAGAAGTAGGGCAGCAGCCGCTCGTGCAGGCTCAGGTACTTTCGGTTGATCGAGGTGTACGGCTCGCCGTAGCGCCACGGCTGCTTGTCGGAGGCGGCCCACCCGCTCATCAGGTAGGTCATCGGCAGGAACATCTTCCACTGCATGTCGCGGACGTACGTCTCCGCGCTGCCGCCGAAGATGCCGTCGACGTCGCCGGTGGCGAGGTGCTGGCCGGACATGGTGGAGCCGGCGTACGTCGGGATCTGCCAGCGGATGTAGTCCCAGCTGCCGGACTGGTCGCCGCTCCACACCGCGGCACAGCGCTGGGTGCCGGCCCAGCCCTCGACGGTGAGGACGGTCGAGCGGTCGGCGCTGTTGGTCTCGATGCCGTCGCGGGCCTGCTCGCAGGCGTCGAGCGCGAAGCGGTAGCCCGGTCCTACCCAGGCGACGTCGGTCTTGCGGACGCGTACGCCGGCCTTGACCTCGGCCTCCTGCTCGGTCAGGTCGTCCTCGGTCCACAGGCCCAGCTCGGCGCCGTGGTCCGTCAGCATGTCACCGGTCTCGGCCAGGTCCTCATAGCCGCAGCCGTAACCGTCGTTGACCAGCATCCAGCCCAGCGGCATGTCGTGCTCGGCGTAGCCCTCGGCGATCGCGGTCGAGTCGCGCAGGGTCTCGCGCTCGCCACGGTTGGCGTTGTGGAGGTAGCAGTCGGCGTCGCCGACCTCCAGGGCGTACATCGGCACCGCGACCGGCCGGCCGGTCAGCTCCGTGTAGGAGTCGATGACTCGCTCGGCGTCGCCGACGAAGTAGTAGGCGTCGAAGCGCTGCTCGTCGTGGGTGGTCGTGGTCGGCGCCCCGAAGTCGTAGCTGCCGGCGGCGAAGGTGTTGCGCAGCACCCCGTAGCCGCGGGAGGAGACGTAGAACGGCACCGCGTTCGGGTTGCCGCCGTCGTTCCAGTTGAAGTCGCGCGAGATCTTGATGGTCTCGCCGCGGTGGCTGAACCGGCCGTTCTGCATGCCGCCGCCGAAGAACTGTTCCTCAGGACCGCGCTGCAGGTGCTGCGCGGTGCTCTTGTCGTCCCAGGTCAGCGGCGAGGCCTCCGCCATCAGCACCTTTCCCTCCGGATCGGTGAGGCGCAGGGTGATCGGCTGCTTGGTGACGGTGAGCACGGCCTTGGCGGTGCTGATGACGTACGCCGCGTCGCTCTCCTTCACGTTTGTCTGCCCGCCGGGGTAGTCGCGCTTGACGACGATGTCCGCGTCGGGAGCGCCTGGCTCGGCGGGGTCGTCGTTGGCCGGGTCGTCGAACTCGCCGTTCGGGGCCAGGCGTACGCGCACCATGTCGGTGTCCTCGAAGGTCACGCGCAGCGCGGCCTCGCCGGACTCGAAGGTGTAGCTGTCGCCGTCGCGCTCGAAGCCGGTCACGTCGCCGAGCTCGCTCTTCGCCTCAGCGTTCGTCTCGGCCGCCGCCGAGCTCACCGGGCTGAGCGCGACCAGTGCGGCGGCCAGCGCGACTCCCGAGACCAGTAAACGTCGGGTTGATTGATTGAACATGATCGCATCACGCCCTAATGAGTCAGAACCAATCGAAACTGGAGGCGACTGTAACGCAGGTCACACTGCGCGGTCCACCCTCGGTCCGCCGATCAACGCGAGCAGACGCGCGGCCTCACCGGCCACCGCATCGCGTCCGGCGCCGAGGTACTTGCGCGGGTCGACGCGGGTCTCGTCCGTCAGCGCCGCGCGCACGGCACGGGTGAACGTCGCGTTGAGGTGGGTCGCGATGTTGACCTTGGTCATCCCGGCACGGATGGCCGCGACGATGCCCTCATCAGGCACTCCCGAGGAGCCGTGCAGCACGAGCGGGACCTCGACGGCGTCGGCGAGCCGAGCGATGAGCTCGTTGTCGAGGGCGGCCGTCCGCGTCGTCATCGCGTGCGAGGACCCGACCGCGACCGCCAGTGCGTCGACGCCGGTGGCCTCGACGTACGCCTTGGCCTCCCCCGGCTGGGTGCGGACCCCGGGTGCGTGCACACCGTCCTTGCCGCCCACCTCGCCGAGCTCGGACTCGACGGAGGCACCCCGCTCATGGCACCAGGCCGCGACCTTGGCCGTGGCCGCCACGTTCGAGTCGTAGTCGAGCTTCGAGGCGTCGAACATCACCGAGGGACAGCCCAGCTCGACGGCCTCCTCGACGAGCTCGACGCGGGTCGCATGATCGAGATGAACGCAGACCGGCACCGTGGCGCGCTCCGCGATCGCGATGCTCGCGCGCAGCAGCGGCGCCAGGCCACCGCGGTAGTCGACGGTGTTCTCGGAGATCTGGAGGACGACCGGACGCCCGGCCTGCTCGGCCCCCGCCACGATCGCCTCGGCCAGCTCGAGCTGGATGACGTTCATCGCGCCCAGCCCGCGGCCGGTTCCGCGGGCGTCGTCGAGCAGCAGCGACATCGGTGCCAGTGGCATGTCAGGCTTCCTCGTGGTCGATGCGCCTGACGGTGACCTCCGCCAGGAACGACCTGTACGCGTCGGGGTCGATCTCGCCGGCCACCGGCATGAGGACCGCAGCGGCGCCGAGCGCTGCCGCGTCCGCCAGGATCTCCGGCCAGGCGATGCCGTTGGCGAGTCCGCGGGCGAGACCGGCGGCGGTCGCGTCTCCGGCTCCGGTCGGATTCCCCTCGACTCCGGCGGGCGGGCGAACCTCCCAGCAGCTGCCGTCGGCGTTCGCCAGGAGGCCGAGGTGGCCGCGGGTCAACACGACCGGACCACCATGGCGCGCGGCGAGCTCTGCGACCGCGGCTGCGGGGTCGTCGAGGCGCCGGCCCAGCAGGCGCGCGGCCTCGTCCTCGTTGGGAGTCAGCACGGCGCCGGTGCCGACCGCCGCAGCGAGCGCGGCGTCGTCGAGATCGAGGAGCACGGGTACGCCGGCGGCCGCCGCGAGCTGCGCGATCCGTGCCGGGAGGTCGATGGGCACCCCGGGCGCCAGGCTGCCGGAGACGACGATGGCCCTCGCCTCCGCGATCCGATCGGCGAGGAGGTCGAGCAGTCTGAGATCGGCGCCGGCGGCCGCCTGTCGGCCCGGCTCCCACAGCGAGGTCGTCGAGTCAGCGACGACGACCAGTGTGCGGCGTACCGCCTCCAGCTCGGGAAGGAAGGTCGCCGGCAGCTCCCGGGCCAGGGCTACTCCGAAGTCGTGGTCGGCGAGGCCGACCGCATGGGTCGGCTCACCGAGCTGGTGGAGCACGCGGGCGACGTTGACGCCCTTTCCGCCGAGCCGGCTGGTCACCTCGGCGACCCGGTGGACCTCGCCGACGGTCAGCCTGGGCAGCCGGTAGGTGACGTCGATGGCCGGGTTGAGCGTGACGGTGATGATCATGCGCCCGTCCCCGTTGACGCCAGGGCCAGGCGGGCGGCGCCGAGAAGGCCGGCTCGGGCGCCGAGGGAGGAGAGACGTACGGGCGGGACCGCCGTCACGCCGGCGCGCTCGCTCATCCGGTCTCGCAGCGGTTCGAGCAGGTGTCCCCCGGCCTCGGCGACGCCACCGCCCAGGATGATCACGCCGGGCGCGAGCAGCGCTCCCACCGCGAGGAAGCCGTCGGCGAGGGCGGTGATCGCCTCGGACCAGACCTGGGCGGCGAGAGGATCGTGGTCGGTCCGCGCGACCAGCTCTGCGACGCCGGTGATCGCGGGGTCGCCACCCAGCGTCGCGTATCTCTCCAGCATGCCGCGGGCACCCGCGCGCGTCTCCACGCAGCCACGCAGCCCACAGGTGCACAACGGTCCTCCCGGGTCCACCACCAGATGGCCGAGCTCACCGGCCTGCCCGGAGGCGCCGACGATCGGCCTGCCCTCGACGTACGTCACCGCGGCCACGCCCGTCCCGAGCACGGCAACGAGCGCGGAGGCCGGCGAGCCGGCGTCCGCCCAGATCGCGCCCGCGGCAGCGGCCGTGTCGTGCGAGACCGCCACCGGAAGGCCGAGGCGCTCGGCAAGCGGGGCTGCGACCGGGGTGTCGACGAGACGGAGGTTGACGGCCTTGAGGGAGGTCCCGGTCCGGGTGTCGACAAGGCCGGGGAAAGCGACCCCGACGCCGGCCACCTGGGCTCGAGCCATGGTGCTCAGGCCGGCGAGGAGCTCCTCGCCCAGCTGCGCGATGTCATCGAGCACGGGCGGACCGGTGCGAGTGGCCACCCGAGACTCGGCCAGCGCCACGTCGCCGGCGCCGACGACCGCGCCGCGCACCGAGGTGCCGCCGACGTCGAACGCGAGGGCGAGCGCCGGGCCTGCGACCGACTCTCGCGGCTGAGGTGCCTGGCTCATCGGCGTCACGCCGGTCGTGCGGCCGGCGGGCTCAGGATGATCGAGCGCGTGAGGTTGCGCGGGGCGTCGGGGTCGAGCCCAGCCCTGCGGGCACGCGCCACGCAGAGCAGGTGCACGCGCACCAGCTCGGCCAGCGGGTCGATCTCGTGGTGCACCAGGTCGGCGCCGGTGACCGCGACGTCCTCGGCGAATCCCGGCACCAGATCGCCGAAGGCCCACACGGCCCGGCCGGGAGCGCTGATCGAGACCGGGCCGTGGCGGTACTCCATCATCGGGTAGGACTCGGTCCACAGCTGCGCGGACTCCCGGAGCTTGAGCGCTGCCTCCTGCGCCAGACCGTTGGTCCAGCCTCGGCCGACGAAGGTGATCTGCTCGGCGGTCAGCGCCGGTCCGAGGGCGCTCTCGTCGGCGTCGATGATCTGCTGGGCCTGCTCGGCGGCCTGGCTCAGGTCCTGGCCGAGATGCCAGCGCAGCATGGCCAGCGTGGCGGTGGCGAAGCGGGTCTGGACCACCGAACTCTCGTCCACCTCGGGCGTGAGGATCGGCTCCGCCAGCTCGAGCGCCGGGGTGCCGGGCGAGGACGAGATCACCGTCGCCGGGATCCGGCCGCGGACGTTGGCGAGCAGGTCGACGACCTCGGTCGTGGTCCCGGAGCGGGTGATCGCCAGCACCCGGTCGTAGCCCCGGTCCACCCGGGCCTCGGTCGGCGTCCACGCGTCGGTGATGCCGTCACCCTGCCCCTCGCGGAGGGCGGCGTAGGCCTGCGCCATGTAGAGAGAGGTCCCGCAGCCGATGACCGCGACCTTCTCCCCCGCCTTCGGCAACGCCTGGGCGTGGCGCTCGGCGGTGCTCCGGGCGGTCATCCAGTTGGCAGGCTGGGTCGCTATCTCGGCGGCGAGGTGCGTCGTCGGTGCGGATGTGGTCATGGTGTCGGTTCACCCTCCGATGTGTTGCCGGCTGAGCCCGAATCATCCAACTCGTTGCGCGTTTATGTCAATAAACGGTCACAAGCAATCATTTTTGATCACTTGTGACCACGATCTCCGCCCCCACCTCGGCCAGCGCTTTGGCGAGCGGCTCGGGCACCGGACGGTCGGTGACGAGCATGGAGACGCTCGAGAGGTCGCAGATGCGCGCGAAGGTGGGATGCTCCAGCTTCGTACTGTCGGCCACGACGATGGTGCGCTGCGCGGCCGCGATGAAGTCGGCGCTGATCTTGGCCTCGGCCGGATGGATCGTGGTGAGTCCGGCTCGAGTGCTGATCCCGTCGACGCCGAGGATCGCGGTGTCGATGTTGATCTTCGACAGCACCTCCTCGCTCAACGGGCCGACCAGCTCGTAGGACTGGGTCCGGGCAGCCCCACCGGTCACCACGATGTTGAGGTTGGGCCGGATCGAGAGCTCGTAGGCGATGTTGAGCGCGTTGGTGACCACGGTGATGCTGCCGTCGTCGGCGAGATCCGGACGGCGCCCGATCGCCCGCGCCACCTCGCTGGTCGTCGTCCCGCCGTTGAGCGCCACGGTCTCGCCGGGCACGAGCATGTCGGCGACCACGGTCGCGATCGCCAGCTTGGCGTTGGCCTGCCGGCTGATCTTGTACTGCAACGGCAGCTCGTAGGCCGAGCCGAGCGCCGTGGCGCCACCATGTGTCCGGGTGACCAGCCGCTGCTCGGCGAGGTGGCCGATGTCGCGGCGCGCGGTCGCCGCAGAGATGCCGAGCGCGGTCTCCACCTCTGCGATCGAGACGTGCCCGCGCTCGCTGATCAGCTCGAGCAGTTGGTTGAGTCGCTGTTGTCTCATGGGCCTCTTTCTGGGTCCCGGACAGCCTACGCAGATCCGGCCATCTCAGGTCGGATCCCGGCCGGTCCCCGCAGCGGAAGGGCGCGTGTGGAGTGCCTCTTGAAAACGAATGACGAATCTGTTTTTATAGTCGCAAGAGAGAGGAGGCCGACCGTGCCACGAGGATTCACCGCCCAAGAGCGCGACCGGATCAGCCGGGCGCTGCTCGCGACGGGCCGGGACCTCTTCACCAGCCAGGGCCTGCGCAAGACGGCGCTGGAGGAACTGGTCGTCCCTGCGGGCATCGTGAAGAGCACCTTCTACCAGTTCTACGACTCGAAGGAGGCGCTCTACCTGCAGCTCATGCTGGACGAGGCCAACGAGGTCAAGGCCAAGGTCATCGACCAAGCGCTGATGTCCACTGACGACACGCGCGACGGACTACGCCGGTTCCTGCACGCGACGTTGGACGTGCTGGAGAACAACCCGCTGTGGCGGCGCCTGGTGACGCACCCCGAGGAGATGACGGCCGTCGCTGCCCGCCTGGACCCGCAGCGCATGGCGGCCCTGGGCGACAACAACCCGGCCATCGCGCTCACGCAGTACGTGACCGACCGACAGCGGCGCGGCGACCTCGTCGGCAGCGGCCCGGACGTCGTGGTGGGCGCGTTGCAGGCCGTGCTGCTCATGCCGTTCAACGCCGGCAGCATCGCAGCCGGGAACTCCGGCACCTACCGCAAGACCCTCGACCTGCTCGTCGACATCGTCACGACAGGACTGACCACACCCGAAGGAGACCTGACATGAGCACACACCGCCACCGCGCCGTGATCGTCGGAGCCGGCATCGCCGGGCTGGGCGCGGCCCTACGGCTGCACCAGGCCGGATGGGACGTCCTGGTGGTCGAGCGGACACCGCAACGCCGCACGGGCGGGTACGCGGTGACGTTCGCCGGCATCGGGTACGACGCGGCCGAGCGGATGGGCATCCTGCCCGAGCTGGTACGGCGCCACATCACCCCGGACCGCATGGACTACATGCGGCCCGACGGGCGCATCAAGTTCTCGGTCCCCGGGCCGACGGTCCGCGCGATGGTCGGAGACCGCTCCCTGAACGTCCTGCGCGGCGACATCGAGGACGTCCTGTTCACCGCGCTGTCGAACCGGGCATCGGGCCAGAGCTCGAACACGGTACAGCTCCGCTTCGGGACGACGATCCACGACGTCCAGCAGGATCCGGACGGCGTCGACGTCACGCTGGAGGACGGCACCGTCGAACGAGCCGACCTGCTGGTCGGTGCGGACGGGCTCCACTCCGCGACCCGCCGCCTGGTGTTCGGGCCCGAGGAAGACGTGCGGCTCGACCTCAACCACATGGCCGGCGTCTTCACCCTCGACACGCTGCCCGACGGCGTCGAACCGGGCGTGACCACCTCGCTCACCGACACCGGACGCACGCTGGCCATCGTGAGCACCGGCCCCGACCAGGCAGTCGCCTTCTTCGGCTACCGCACCGAGCGACCCATGGACGAGCTCGCCCACGGACCGCAGGTCGCCCTGCCGCGCGCGTACGGCGACATGGGCTGGGTCGCCCCCGCCGTGCTCGACCAGCTCACCCGGGCCGAGTCGGTCTACTTCGACACGATCAGTCAGATGGTCGTCGACCGATGGAGCCGCGGTCGGGTGGTCCTGCTGGGCGACGCCGCATGGTGCGTCACCCTCTTCGCCGGCTACGGTTCCTCGCTCGCCGTCGCCGGAGCCGACGCCCTGGGCGCGGCACTCGAACGCCACCCGGACGACATGCCCACCGCACTGCGCGAGTGGGAGGCCCAGATTCGACCCGAGGCCGAACGCAAACAGAAGCTCGGCCGCCAGGTCAAAGGGCTGTACGCCCCAGCAGACCCCTTCCGACTCTGGCTGCGCGACCTGCCGCTGCGGCTGGCGGCCTTCCGGCCCGTCTCCGCGCTGCTGCAGCGCCGACTCCAACTCACCTCGTGAGGACCGCACACATATCATGCAGTGTTTTGCTCGCATCCGTCACGTAATGAGCAAAACTCGTCACCCAGTGCCCCTACCCTTGTCCGTGTGACTGCAGCGAAGGAACCTGGCCCGACTCCCGCCCTGACCTGGCACGAGGGCGAGTTCGTGAGACATGGCCTCCCCCACCGGATCCTGTCCGGATCCATCCATCACTTCCGCATCCACCCAGACCTCTGGGAGGACCGGCTCCGGCGGGTCGCTGCCACCGGGTTCAACACCGTCGACACCTACGTCGCCTGGAACTTCCACGAGCCGGACGAGGGCTCCCCGGACTTCACCGGTCCCCGCGACCTGGCTCGCTTCGTCACCATCGCCGGCGACCTCGGGCTCGACGTGATCGTGCGCCCCGGGCCGTACATCTGCGCCGAGTGGACCAACGGCGGGCTGCCGTCGTGGTTGACCGCGCGCACCCGGGCGCCGCGCAGCACCGACCCGGTCTATCAGGACGCGGTCGCACGCTGGCTCGACGTCCTGCTCCCCCACATCGTCCCGCTCCAGGCGGGCCATGGTGGGCCGGTCGTGGCGGTGCAGGTGGAGAACGAGTACGGCTCCTACGGCGACGATGCCGCCCACCTCACCTGGCTCCGCCAGGCGCTCCTCGACCGCGGCGTCACCGAGCTGCTCTACACCGCCGACGGCCCGACCGAGGTCATGCTCGACGCCGGCATGATCGACGGCACCCTCGCCTCGGCGACCTTCGGCAGCCGCGCCGAGGAGGCCCACACGATGCTGCGATCACGACGGCCCGGTGAGCCGTTCCTGTGCGCGGAGTTCTGGAACGGCTGGTTCGACCACTGGGGCGAGAACCACCACGTCCGCTCCCCCGAGAGCGCCGCCGCGACGCTGCGCGAGATCATCGACCTCGGCGGCTCGGTCAGCGTCTACATGGCCCACGGCGGCACCAACTTCGGGCTCTGGGCAGGCTCCAACCACGACGGCCGCCGCATCCAGCCCACCGTCACCAGCTACGACTCCGACGCCCCGATCGGCGAGGACGGCCGGGTCTCGGAGAAGTTCCGGCTCTACCGCGACATCCTGGCCCCCGCGACCGGGCGCACGGTCGACGAGCTTCCAGCGCTGCCGGCGACCGGTTCCCGTCACGCGTTCTCTTCGGCGCCGCTCTCGCGCGGCGCCGATCTCCTCCCGCTGGTGACCCGCGGGCCGGCGACGCACGCGGCGGGGCCGCTGAGCTTCGAGGAGCTCGGCGTCGACACCGGCTTGGTGACGTACCGCTCCTCGGTCACGCTGCCCAGCCACGACGTCCACCTGACCGTGCGCGGACTGCACGACCGGGCGTACGTCTTCCTCGACGGGCGCGCGCTCGGCATGCTCGACCGCGACGACGCCGAGCCCGCGGTGCTCACGCTTCCCGGCCTCGACGCGGTCGCCGAGCTGACCCTGGTCGTGGAGGCGCTCGGCCGCGTCAACTACGGCCCGCTGCTCGGCGAGCACAAGGGGATCCTCGGCGGTGTCCAGGTGGACCGGCGCCTCGTCCACGGCTGGGACCACCACCTCGCACCCCTCGACCGCTGGGACGTTCACGACCTCGACGGCATCCCACACGCCGACCTCGAGGTCGAGGCACCCGCCGACGGCTGGCTCGCCGTCCCTGGCGACGGCGACCGGTTCGTCTGGCTCAACGGCACCCTGCTCGGCCGTTTGTGGGGCCGCGGCCCCCAACGCCGCCTGTACGCCCCCTCTCCCCTGTGGCGCCCAGGCACCAATCAGGTCACCGTCCTAGGCCACACCCGCCCGGCGACCCACGTCGAGGTCCATCCCGACCCCGACTTCGGGCCGAGCGAGGAGTACGTCGAGTCGCTGCCGACCGGCGTCGCAGGAGCGTCAGCAGACGGCTGAGCGACGCGGCGGCTGCGGCGATCGCTGGCACGCTCGCAGTGATACAGCCGGCCGCACGCGCCGAATACCTGGAGCGCTGGCGGGGTACCTCGGTGACATGCGCGCTCTCACCGTCGCCCCATCGCAAGCCGGCTCCGCACAGGTGTCGGAGGTCGCAGACCCTGTGCCTGCTGATGACGAGCTTCTCGTCCGTGGGTTGGCTGTGGGTGTGTGCGGCACCGACAAAGAGATCGTCAGGGGCGAGTACGGATGGGCACCGTCCGATGACGGCCGGCTGGTGCTGGGTCATGAGTCTCTGGGTGTCGTCGAGCGGGCCCCGACGGGCTCCCGGTTCGCCCGCGGCGACCTCGTGGCTGGTGTGGTTCGTCGCCCGGACCCGGAACCCTGTGGTGCGTGTGCCCACGGCGAGTGGGACATGTGTCGCAATGGCCGGTACACCGAGCGGGGCATCAAGGAACGGCACGGCTACGCGAGCGAGCTGTGGACGGTCGAACCAGACTTCGCAGTGAAGGTGGACAGCGGCCTCGGCGTCGCGGGAGTCCTCACCGAGCCCACGAGTGTGGTCGCGAAGGCATGGGAGCAGGTCGAGAGAATCGGCGAGCGAGCATGGTTCGACCCACGACGAGTCCTGGTCACCGGGGCGGGACCGATCGGACTGCTTGCGGCCATGATCGGGGCCCAGCGCGGGCTTGATGTTCACGTGCTCGATCGAGTCACCGACGGGCCGAAACCGGACCTGGTCCGAGACCTGGGAGCCACCTACCACCGTACGAGCATCGAGGAGGTCGCCGCCTCGACGCAGCCGGACGTGGTCATCGAGGCCACCGGCGTGGGAGCCCTGGTCTTCGGTGCGATAGCGGAGACCGCGTCGTACGGCATCGTGTGTCTCACCGGTGTCTCCAGCGGTGGCCGGAGGCTCGATGTCGACGCCGGTTCGCTCAACCGGGAGATCGTGCTCGAGAACGACGCGCTGGTCGGCTCCGTCAACGCTAACCTGCGCCACTACCAGGCGGCTGCCGAATCGCTTGCGGCTGCCGACATCGACTGGCTGCGACGCCTACTCACGACCCGCGTACCACTGGACCGCGCCGTCGAGGTGTTCGACGAGTCAGCCGCGGACGACGTCAAGGTCGTCATCGAGCTCGACGAGAATCTCGCATGACGGCATCCATCCCGATCGAGGACTACGCGCTCATCGGCGACATGCAGACGGGAGCTTTGGTGGCCCGAGAAGGCTCCATCGACTGGCTGTGTCTGCCCGACTACGACGACAAGGCATGCTTCGCAGCCCTGCTCCACGATCGCTCGGCCGGCCATTGGACGATCGCACCGGTCGACGGCGCCCACACTTGTTCTCGCCGGTACGAGGATGACTCACTGGTCCTCCGCACCAGGTGGCAGACGAGCCAAGGCGTGATCGAGGTCGTGGACTTCATGCCGCCACGCGGGGATGCCGCCGATGTCGTACGTATCGTCGAAGGCATCAGCGGAGAGGTCGACGTGTCGACGACGATGCGTCTGCGCTTCGACTACGGGCGGGTGAAACCGTGGGTGCGCCTCGCTGACGAGCCGGTCGGCACGTCGGCGGCGGGCTCGAGATCTCAGGATGCTCGGCACCACGCAGAACCTCGCCCCACGGTGGTCTCGGCAATCGCTGGTCCCGACGCCGTCTGGCTCCATGCCGATGTGCCGTTTCGCCTCGAGGACGAGGAGCTGCGCGCCTCCTTCACCGTAAGTGAAGGGGAGCATGTGTCGTTCGTGCTGACCCACCAGCTCTCCCACCTGCCGCGGCCCGAGCCGGCAGATCCGGGCCGCGCACTCGAGCACACTCGCCGAACGTGGAACGACTGGGCCGAGCGATGCAACTACCAAGGTCCCTGGGAGGAGGAGGTACGCCGCTCGCTGGTGTTGTTGAAGGCGCTGACGTTCGCGCCCACCGGTGGCATCGTCGCCGCCGCCACCACGTCCCTACCGGAGGAGATCGGCGGCGTACGGAACTGGGACTACCGCTACTGCTGGCTACGCGATGCAACGTTCACGCTGCAAGCACTGCTCGGAGCAGGTTTCATCGACGAGGCCGCAGGTTGGCGCGAATGGCTGGTGCGCGCTGTCGCCGGCGACCCGGCCCGGCTCCAGATCATGTACGGCCTCGACGGCACCCAGCGGCTGCCCGAGTCCACCTTGGACTGGCTGGACGGCTACGCCGGGTCCGGCCCGGTGCGCGTCGGCAACGCCGCTGCGTCACAGCATCAGCTCGACGTGTGGGGTGAGGCGCTCGACGGCCTGTACCTCGCCCGAGAGGCCGGACTGGAGGTCACCGACTCGGCCTGGGACCTGCAGCGCGCGCTCTTGCACTGGCTGGAGGAGCACTGGACGGAGCCGGACAACGGACTCTGGGAGATGCGCGGGCCCCGTCGACACTTCGTACACTCGAAGGTCATGGCATGGGCCGGGGTGGACCGAGCGATCCGCTCCGTCGAGGACCACGGTCTCGAAGGAGACGTCGAGGAGTGGCGCGAGCTGGCGGCGCGTATCCACGCCGATGTGTGTGCGCGAGGCTACGACGAGTCCCGGGGGACGTTCACCCAGTTCTACGGGTCCCAGGGGCTTGATGCCTCTCTGCTGCTGATCCCGCGGGTCGGCTTCCTGCCGTGGGACGACCCGCGAGTGGTGGGCACCGTCGAAGCGGTCGCTCGCGAGCTCGACCGGGGCGGCTTCCTGCTGCGCTACGACACCGGCGCCGACGGTGGAGCCGACGGTCTCCCAGGCGATGAGGCGGCGTTCCTGGCGTGCAGCTTCTGGCTGGTCGACGCGTTCCACGGGATCGGTCAGACCGAACGGGCCGAGGAGCTGTTCAACCGGCTGCTGTCGCTGCGCAACGACGTGGGCATGCTCGCTGAGGAGTACGACCCGCATACCGGCCGGCACCTCGGCAACACCCCGCAGGCGTTCAGCCTCGTCGGCCTGGTCAACAGCGCGCTGCACCTGAGCCGGGGCCGCAGGACCGACTCCCGCGACGCTCGGGGTGAGTCGGCGCCGCACCGATCGTCAAGGTCGTCAGCGGGATAGCCTCGTACATGTGAACCCACTCAGCCCCGACACACCTGACATCAAGCCCAGGTCGCGCGCCGTCACCGATGGCCTGGAGGCCACCGCTTCCCGAGGCATGTTGCGGGCCGTCGGCCTCGGCGACGACGACTTCGCAAAGCCCCAGATCGGCGTCGCATCGTCGTGGAACGAGATCACCCCCTGCAACCTGTCCCTCGACCGGCTCGCAAAGGCAGTGAAGAACGGCGTTCACGCGGCCGGCGGCTTTCCGCTGGAGTTCGGCACCATCTCCGTCTCCGACGGAATCTCGATGGGCCACGAGGGCATGCACTTCTCGCTGGTGTCGCGCGAGATCATCGCCGACTCGGTCGAGACCGTCATGAGCGCGGAGCGGCTCGACGGCTCCGTACTCCTCGCAGGCTGTGACAAGTCGTTGCCCGGCATGCTGATGGCGGCTGCTCGGCTCGACCTCGCCTCGGTCTTCCTCTACGCCGGCTCGACCATGCCCGGGCAGGTCGACGGCCGCGACGTCACGATCATCGACGCCTTCGAGGCGGTCGGGGCGTGCATCGCGGGAAAGATGAGCCGCGAGGACGTCACCCGCATCGAGAAGGCGGTCTGCCCCGGCGAGGGCGCGTGCGGGGGCATGTACACCGCCAACACGATGGCTGCTGTCGCTGAGGCGATCGGCATGTCGTTGCCCGGTTCGGCCGCTCCCCCGGCCGTTGACCGACGGCGCGACGGCTTCGCCCACCGCTCGGGCGAAGCGGTGGTCGGGATGCTGCGCAAGGGCATCACCGCGCGCCAGATCATGACCAAGGAGGCCTTCGAGAACGCCATCGCCGTCGTGATGGCCCTCGGCGGTTCCACCAACGCCGTGCTGCACCTGTTGGCCATCGCCAACGAGGCCGAGGTCGACCTGACTCTCGACGACTTCACCCGGATCGGCGAGAAGGTCCCTCACCTCGCCGACCTCAAGCCCTACGGCAAGTACGTCATGAACGACGTCGACAAGATCGGCGGGATCCCGGTCGTGATGAAGGCGCTGCTGGACGCGGGGCTGCTCCACGGCGACTGCCTCACGGTGACCGGGAAGACCATGGCTGAGAACCTCGCGGAGCTGAGCCCGCCCGCGCTCGACGACGAGGTCATCCATTCCTTCGAGCGGCCGATCCACCGCACCGGTGGTCTCACCATCCTGAAGGGCTCGCTCGCCCCCGAGGGCGCTGTCGTCAAGACAGCCGGCTTCGACGACACCGTCTTCCGCGGCACCGCCCGAGTCTTCGACGGTGAGCGCGCCGCGATGGACGCCCTCGAAGCGGGTCACATCGCCGCAGGCGACGTCGTCGTCATTCGGAACGAGGGCCCGAAGGGCGGCCCGGGCATGCGGGAGATGCTTGCCATCACGGGAGCCATCAAGGGCGCCGGTCTCGGGAAGGACGTCCTGCTGATCACCGACGGCCGGTTCTCGGGGGGCACCACAGGCCTCTGCGTCGGCCACATCGCCCCCGAGGCCGTCGACGCCGGCCCGATCGCCTTCGTACGCGACGGCGACCCCATCGTCCTCGATGTCGTCAACCGCACCCTCGAGGTCGAGGTGGAGCCCGAGGAGCTGGAGCGGCGGAAGGTCGGCTGGGAGCCACTTCCCACGAAGTATCCTCGCGGCGTGCTCGGCAAGTACCGGCGTACGGTGCAGTCAGCCGCCGTCGGCGCCGTCACGAGCTAGTCAGCTGCCGAGGCCGGCGGCCGACTCCGCTCGCGCCAGTTCGATACCCCCGTACGTTTCCGCTCGATCTGGTTCTGCGTCAGGAGTCGAGCCGGTCACCGGCACAGCCTGCTTCTGTGCGCCTGACCTCGGCAGATTCGGCTATGCTCGGCACCGTGGGATCTCGGCCGACATCAGACACGTCTGTATATCCACCACGCCCTCGCACCCATGGTGGGAGCCGCGTGGCCCGACGAGTCGACTGGCACAACGATCCGTCGGCCCCCGAGGTGAACAGCCTCAGGCCCAGCGCCGGCGCGTTCGTGCTCGACGACCCGGGCCGGATCCTGTTGATCCGCCGAGACGACACCGGCAACTGGACGATGCCGGGCGGAGCGATGGAGCCCGGCGAGTCGCTGACCGCGGCCGCGGTCCGGGAGACGTTCGAGGAGACCGGCATCACCATCGAGGTGACCGGCCTGGTCGGCATCTGGACCGACCCCCGCCACCGCATCGAGAACACCACCAACGGCGAGGTACGCCAGGAGTGCTCGATCATCTACGCCGGCCGCTACCTCGCCGGCGAGCCCACTCCGTCGGCCGAGAACACCCACGCCGAGTGGGTGAATCCCACGATCGTTCCCAGCCTTCAGATGGACCGCAGCCAGCGCGTACGGATCGACTGGGCCCTCAACCGCAACTTCCCCCACCTCGATCCCAACCCCTGATCGCGGTCTGCCCGCCTAGCGCCGTCATCGGCCTTCCCCGCTCGGATCCGTAAACCCGACTCCTCGGGTCCTGATCGATGAGCAAGAAACTCGCGCGCCAACGGAACCTGGTCGAGCCCGCCGGCGTAACCATGGCAGGGAAGCAACTTTCGTCTGGAGGAGCCGATGCACGACCGCGAGGCCCGATTCGACGCGTTCTACAACGCGCGGTCGGCGCAGCTTGTTCGGTCTCTCTACCTGGCCTGCGGCGACCTCACCCGCGCAGAGGACTGTGCCCAGGAAGCATTTCTTCGCGCGTGGAGGCGATGGCCCAAGCTCGAAGGCGACGACCCGGTCGGATGGGTTCGAACGGTGGCGTGGCGGCTCTGTGTCAGCGACTGGCGCTCAACTCAACGGCTCCAAAGAGCCCTGGCTCGCCTGAAGCTGGTCGACGCGACCACGCCGGACATCGCCGCTGGGTCGCCACTCACCAATGCGCTCGGCCTACTTGACGCTCTGCCCATCGATCAACGCCGAGTCGCGGTTCTGTACTACATCGAGGATCTACCGGTCGATGACATCGCTGCTCTTCTCGACGTGCCTCCCGGCACGGTCAAGTCGCGTCTGTCCCGTGGCAGAGAAGCTCTTCGGCGGTCTTTGGCTGCAGACCTGGACTAGGAGAGGGATATGAAGATGGAAGACGACGCGCACATTCGCTCAGCCCTCACCTCAGAGGATTGGGACTACCAGCCTCGATCGGCCGAGGAGATTCGGCATTCCGGCCGCCCACGGACCGCAGTCCGATGGGGCATTGCCGGGCTAGCTGCTGCTGTCGTGCTCGGCGCCGGCTGGTGGGGGATGCACACGCTCAACAGCCCTCAGAACCCGACATATGCAGACGCCAGCGACGTCACGCTGATCACCCATCGACCCATGCCGCTCAGCATGCAGGCCATGTTCGCCGGCACGCTTGTGCTCGACGACGGCTGTCTCGAGATGGACGACATTCTGGTGATCTGGCCGGCGGGATCGCAGTGGGACGAATCCCGCCAAGCCGTCACGCTGTCCCAGGATGGAGAGGACTTCACTGTCGCGACCGGCAGTCAGTTGCCTGACCTCAGCGGAGGAACCGTCTCGCTGGACGAGGTCTCGGCCTATCTCGACGCGGACTCGCTCTCGGCCGCGTCGAACTGCCTCGGCTCATCCCGATCGGTTCTCGTCGTCAATTGAAGTTGCTGGCAAACTGCCGTGCCACGACGAGTTCATCCCCCGACGTACGTTGGCAGGAGCTCGTCGGCCACGACCGCAGCGCGAGCGATCCTCTCCTCCGAGGTGCCGCAAATCCGAAGACAGGTCGCCGCGATCGCCCGCGCATGAGCACCGGTGACCTCGTCACCGCGAGAACGGATCCGGATCACCACCTCGACCACTTGGATCAGCAGCCCACCCAGCTGGTCCACGCCCAGCGCAGCGGCCACGGGGCTGCTCACAATGCCAGCACCCAGCCGACCGTACGCAGCAACCAGCTCCCGAAACGCAGGCCGGAACTCCTCGAAGACCTCGCTGCTCCGGACATCCGGCATCCGATAGAGCCTGCCGATGTTGTGCGGCACCGTCGCGAGAGTGTCCACGTCGATCAGCGCCAGCAGGTAGAGCGCCGCCTCCGGGACGTCGACCGGACACTCCCGCTCGATCTCCTCGACCTTCTCGAGACTGGGCCGCACCGAGCGCTCGAGGAGCTCAGCGAGGATGCCGGCCTTCCCTTCGAAGTGGTAGTAGAGCGACGCCTGCCGGATACCGACCTTCTCTGCGATATCCCGCGTCGAGGTCGCCGCGAACCCACGGTTGACGAAGAGCTCTGCCGCCGCCTGGAGGATCTCGTCGCGTGGTGCGAGCGCGCTTGCCGCGCGTGGGATCACGCGAGGCCGGCCGGGGCGAGTGGCGCTTGCAAGCGCGTGCGTGCTCATCGGGTTCCTTCGCAGTGAGTCGTCTCGGACTGGAGGTCCCCAGCGCTCCGATGCCGTGTGCGCCCGGCGCGCCGGGGACTTGAACCACCATGACCGCGGAGGCCGGGACGTTTGCACCTCCCGCTAGGGACATATGGGGACGTTTGTCCGCTACGTTGAAGGCATGCCGAACCACAGGCTCAGATCCGCACTCGCTGCTCACGACATGACCACGACAGGGCTGGCCGCCGCCGTGGGCGTGGATCCGAAGAGCGTGGAGCGTTGGCTCACCCAGGACCGGGTACCGCATCGCGGCACCCGTGCTCGCGTCGCGACCACCCTGGGTCACGACGAGACGTATCTGTGGCCGAGCCTCCGGATGGGTCCGGGTACGACCGCCGCGACGTCGTCCGAGCTGATCACGTTGTGGCCGACACGAGACAGCATCCCTGGTGATGTGTGGCGCGCGCTGTCATCACGAGTCAGCCGCAGGCTCGACGTGCTGGTCTACTCCGGCGGGTTCGTGGTCGAGGCCTTCGGACTACCGCGCGAGATCAGACGGATGGCTGCCGCCGACGGACAGGTCAGGATCGCGCTCGGCGATCCCAACTCGGAAGAGGTCCAGCGGCGAGGCGTGGCCGAAGGCCTCCCGACCCTCCCCGCACGCGCGGCCTCGACGCTGGACTATCTCCGCGACGTACGCACGCTTCCGGGGGTCGAGGTCCGGATCCATGACGTGCCGTTGTACGTCTCCATCTACCGGTTCGACGACGACATGCTCGTCAACCCACACACCCACGGCATCAGCGCCAAAGACTCGCCGGTGTTTCACTACGAGCGGGTCGGAACTGGCGGGTTGTTCGGCTACTACGAGAAGGCCTTCGACCGCGTCTGGGAGAAAGCCACCCTGCCTGCACCCATAGGGTGAGTTGCCATGGGCCGCAGAATCGACTGGTACGACGACCCCTCCGCTCCCGACGTCAACAGCGTCAAACCGAGCGCCGGCGCATTCGTACGCGACGACACGGGCAACATCCTGTTGATCCGCCGCAATGACAACGGCAACTGGTCGATGCCAGGCGGGGCGATGGACCCGGGCGAGTCCATGACGGCGTGTGCGATTCGCGAGACGGTCGAGGAGACCGGCATCAGCATCGAGGTGACGGGCATGGTGGGGGTCTGGACCGATCCTCGCCATCGCATCGAGTACACCTCCGACGGGGAGGTACGCCAGGAATTCACGATCATCTACTCCGGCCGCTACGTCGCCGGTGAGCCGACTCCGTCAGCCGAGAGCACCCACGTCGAGTGGGTCTCGCCCGAGATCGTTCCGACCCTTCAGATGGACCGAAGCCAGCGCATCAGGATCGAGTGGGCCCTCAACCACAGCGACCCACACCTGGATCCCAGCCCCTGATCACCCGGCCGTCGCCAGACGGTCCTCGACCCGGCGCACCGTCTCGACGAGTTCGCCACGCGCAGCGTCCACGAAACGAGCGACGATGTCGCGTTCCCCGTAACGTACCTGGATCTCAGCCAGCCGATCCGTCACTGTCACGCGCCCGCCCCTTGGCCCCGTCGTCATGTCGCAAAAACACAGCGCATCCTCGAGCTCGGGCGACGGGCGGGGAAACTCACCGAGCACGTCACTCAACCCGCGCAGCCCGGCCTCGAACCTGCTGCACGAGTGGTGGGCCACCAAACGTACGACTTCTTCGCTCCACCCCGTGCGTCTCAAGAAGCGGGCACCGTCAACTGGGTGGAAGCCGGTCTCGCGCAACTCGTCGGCGTAGCCGACGTCATGAAGCCAAGCCGCGGCGACCAGCGTCTCGGCGTCCAACCCCATCCTGGCTGCGACATCAGCAGCCGAGGCGGCCACCGACTGCACATGCGACCAGCGGCGCCCGAGGGGCGCCACGAGCCGACGAGCCTCACTGCTGGCACTCATCACCATGCTGGACACCCGGTGAAGCCTAGTTCGCCACAGGATCAGGCCGTACGCAGCAGCCTGAAGTCGTGACGCTGCAGATACGCAAGAAGGTCACCAGGCCCAGTCTCCGTCTTCGTTGTTAGGTTTGTGCGAATCGTCCTGTCGCCTCGGCGCGCGACGAGACACCGAACGCACCGGGAGGCCGGATGGCTGAGCAGTGGCACGAGAAGTTGGTTCGTCTTCAAGCCGCCATGGGCTGGAGCAACCGGGAGACCGCGATGCACTACATCGCCCTGTCGCCCTTCCACGAAGAGACTCAGCTCGACTCCGTCCTCGCGATGTTCAAGCGCTACCGACGTGGCGAAATCACCAACCCTTCGTCCGAGACCCAGCAGGCGATCGCGGCGATGTTCAACCTTCCGGTCGCCGACTTCTTCGCCCAGCGCCCGCACGCGAACCAGAACGTGCCGGACCGACTGAGCCCGACCGAGTTCACCGACCTGGTCGCCGCCCTGCGCATGCCGAAGGTGGGCGAAGCCCACCTCGCACAGGCAGAGGCCGAGGTCGAGCGCCTCTGCACCGCCTACTCAGCCCAGGACGCCCGCTCGCTGACCATCGAGGTCGACGACTGGTTGAAGGAGCTCGCCGCTCTCGTACATGAAGGACGTGTGTCGCTGGCCGGCCACGAGCGGGTCATCCACCTCACCGGCTGGTTGTCGCTTCTCCGGGCGTGCCTCATGTGGGATCAGGGCGACGAGCAGGCCACCCACCAGGAACGCGTCGCAGCCGAGGGCTTCGCCGCGGACCTGGGCGACAACGTGATGACCGCCTGGACATGGGAGATCCGCGCATGGATGGCACTCACCCAAGGCGACATGCCCAACGTGATCGCAGCTGCCGACGCCGGCATCCGCTGTGCTCCCAACGCCTCGATCGCCGCGCAGCTCCATGCGCAGAAGGCCAAGGCGTACGCCCGGATGAAGGACGGTCACAAGACCGAGGTCGCCCTCGATCGGGTCCGCGAGGTCCTGGACAGCAACGACCTGCCCAGCAACGTACGCAACCACTTCAGCGTCGACCCGACCAAGGCCTCCTTCTACGCGATGGACGCCTACCGCACCCTGCACGGCCGCGAACGCATTGCCGATGCCATGGCCGACACCGTCATCGCCACCAGCACCCGCCCCGACGGCACCGTGATCAGCCCGATGCGACTCGCCGAGGCGCAGCTGACCAAGGCCGTCCTCGCCGCCCGCGACGGCAGTCCTGTCACCGCGCTCGAGCTCGCCGGCGCTGCCCTGAACCACGAGCGACGGTCTCAACCCAGCCTATTGCTAGTCGCCAGCGAGGTCGCGCACGAACTCGAGTACCGCTCCCCCGCCGACGGCGCTGAGTTCCGCAACCACCTACGCGCACTCAGCGCACCCGACAGCCCGCCCAGTTGATCAGGCCGTACGCAGCAGCCTGAACTCGTCCTTCTGCAGCGCCTGCAGCACGAGCTTTGCCGGATAGCCGAATGCGTCTCGGCCTTCCTTTGACGGATAGGGCTCGATCGCAGAGATGGCGTGCCACTGCCCGTCCACGAACAGCTCGCAGCCTCCGGCCGCGACGATGTTGCGATACCAGTTGACGTCCTCGCCGTACGTCAGCTCCGCGATGAAGCCTTCCGGCACCCGCGCGACGACGATCGGAGTCTCGTACGTCTTCCCCGACTTTCGCCCCACGTGACGCACGAGCGAGAACGGCCCGTGTCCGGAACGAGCGACCCGCGTCGTCACCCTGTTGAGCGTGTTCTTCATCAACCACAGCCACTTGCGACGCATCTCAGTCTCCTATGAGTCTCAGGTTCACCATCGGCAATCCGTCGACCTCGTGACCGACCGCCGTCTCGATCGCACCGCGTAGCCGCTGCCAGGCCTTCGGGTGCGCCTCCTGATAGCGACCCAGCGCCGCAGCGGACTCCTGCTCCGAGAGTAACGTCGCCTGCGCCGCGACGCTCGTACGCTTCCCGAGGCTGACGCGGCATGCAGGCTCGGCGCGCAGATTCTGATACCACTGCGCCCCGGTACCGAAGCCGCTCACCACCACGATCTCGTCCACGCTCGGCCGCTCGACGACCTCCAGACAGACATACCGCGGGACCCCTGACCGGCGTCCGATGTGCTCGAGCATCAACATTCGGGACCCGAGGAGCCACCCGGCCCGATGTCGGTAGAGCCAGATCGGCGCGCGTACGACGGACCGGGTTCGAAGCAGACGGGATACGGCAGTGTCGATCATGGACGTCACCCAACGGACCTTACCCACCGGCTTGCCCGATCCAGCCCGATCGAACAGCGCCGCGAACTACGCTCCAAGCATGGCAACGCTCCAAGACGTGGCTCGGATCATCGGTGAACTGCCCGAGGTCACCGAGGGCGAGCGTTACGGGCACCCAACCTGGTCCGTACGCGGCAAGGGCTTCGCCTGGCTCCGCCCGTTCAGCAAGGCCGACCTCAAGCGCTTCGGCGACCAGACCCCGCCCGTCCCGCCGATCCTCGCAGTCAACACCGCCGACCTGCACGAGAAAGAAGCCGTCCTCGGCGCCGGCATCGACGGGGTCTTCACCATCGAGCACTTCAACAACTACCCCGCTGTGCTCATCGAGCTCACCGTCATCGACCCAGGGGACCTCCGCGATCTTCTGGTCGATGCATGGCTGGCGGCCGCTCCAACCAAGTTGATTGAGGCGTTCGAGGGCTGAAGTGCTGGCCCGCATAGCGGCCGCCAGCGGGACAAGCCGTGCTGCGTCAGCGGCCGACACGACGCCCGTCAGACGAACCCGCAGAAGGGGCTCCGTGACAGCAGCACCCGCCACCAACAACAACCTCGAAGTGCTGCAACAGGCAGCGTCGCAAGTCGGATTGAACACAGCGGACGCCCGTCTGTTGCGGAACGGCTCCAACGCGATCTACCTCCTGCCGAACGCAGAGGTCGTGGCCCGCATCGGCCGCGTCAGCACGGCCGAGGACGCCGCCCGCCAGGTCCAGATCGCTTCCTGGCTCTCCGCCCACGGGCTCGAGGCGAACCTCCCGATCGACGGATTGGAGCTCGTTACTGTCGCCGGGCGACCCGTGAGCTGGTGGACACCCATCGCCGCCCACCGCCACGCAACACCTGCCGAACTGGGCGCCGTGCTCCACAAGCTCCACGACCTCCCAGCGCCGACCACCATCGACTTACCGAACCTCGACATGGTCGGGCATGTCGCCGAGCGCATCGAGTCCGCGAGCGGGATCTCCACCACCGACCGCGACTGGCTACAGGACCGACTCACCAGCCTGGGCACGGACCTAGCAGCCACCGAGATCCCCCAATCTCGACATGTCGTCCACGGCGACGCATGGCAAGGCAACCTGGTCGTGCCCGACAGCGGCTCACCGATCCTTCTCGACTTCGACAACGTCTCCGTCGGACACCCAGCCTGGGACCTGATCCCCCTCGCCGTCGACCACGAAGACTTCGCCCGAATCGACACCGACGACTACAACGCCTTCGTCACCACCTACGGCGGCCATGACGTACGCGAAGCACCGTGGTTCCGGACGCTCGCCGACCTGCAAGAGCTGCGTTGGACCGCGTTCGTCGCGGACAAAGCAGCGACGAACTCCGACGCAGCGGCCGAGGTCTCCCACCGGCTCGCCTGCCTACGAGGCGAGATCCCCCGTCCCTGGACGTGGGTGGCGTTCTGAACGGCGCAGAGTGCCTGACCTAGCCAACTAAGTGCCCTGCCAGCACACCTCGCACCGCGCGAGGGTGGTTTCAGTCCTGGCCGAGTTGCCCTGAAGGCGCCACACGCGCGTCAGTCCGTAGCCCACTAAGACGCGGTCTGATTGTCCCCTGTATCGATGACGGCCAGCCCGTGAATGAGGAAGGGCCTCCGTCGGTTGACACCGCGTTGACCTGATGCTCCCGGAGGGCATCGGCTCTGGGTCGGCTGGAGGGCATTCGCCGTGCCTCGGCGCGTTGTACCGACCGATTGATAGTTCCCCGGGGACCATGTCACCCGTGAACTGGATGGAGTTTGTGTCCTCGGTTGTCGAAAGCCTGGCGTGGCCAACCGCGATCGTCATCGCTGCCCTTGTATTCAAGAGCGAGATCGAGGAACTCCTGAAGCGCCTCAAGTCCGGGAAGGTGCTCGGCACTGAGTTCGAGTTCGGCGACGGCATCCAGAAGCTCGAGGAGGGCCGCGCGATCATCGGTGATCATGCGAAGGAGCCAGAGATGGAGCCGTCGCCACCAGCCTCAGAGAAGGCACCGGCGCCAATCTACGGCGACGACCGCATGCTGTCGCTCGCCCTGGAGGCAGACCGGAACCCGTCATACGCGATCCTCACTGCATTCGAGATAGTGAAGGGATCGGCGCGCGACCTGATCGGGACGGTCATGAACTATCCATCGAAGGCCTCCCCCTTACGGCCCGGCGCAGACGAAGTGCGGCTGCTTGCGGACTACGAGAAGAAGAACGTGATCACTCCGGGTCTCGCCAACCAGTTCCGCGAACTGCGAGATCTTCGCAACCGAGTCGCCCACGGGACCGCCAACCCGACTTCGGGTGAAGCAGTCGCATACGTCGAGAACGCCGACTTTGTCGTTGATCTCTTCGATGACGAGACACAGAACCTCATCGCCCGACTCCCCTAACGCTCGCGCGTCCACATCCGAGCCGCTGGCTTCTAATTGGTCGAGTCCGTACTTCGAGGCGAGGTGGTCCACCTGGTTCCGCGTTACCGGACCGCAGGTTCGCGAGGGCGAGGCCGGTCTCATGCCGTCCTTGAGCCGCGTGTTCAGCGCAGCGGTTGGGATGCGGGACTCACCAGACGCGCGTGAGCCAGGCCATGAACCGGCGCCCCTTGGTGGCGTTCAACCTCACTCGCGGTCTCCTACGCTCAGGCCGCGTCGGCGCCCGTTGGACTCAGCAGCGCGTCGAAAAGCTGGTCGGCATAGCGCTCACCTTGATCCCGGACCCATTCCCCGCAGACGACGGTGATCCAGCTGACGAGCAGGGCGCCGTGCACGAGGCCGAGAATGCCGACAGAAGCAGTGGCATCTACCGCCACCGCCCATACGCCATCGACGATGAGCCCCAGGACGCACAGCGCAATCCCGATCGGCTTGAGCGCCAGCAGATTGCGACGGAAGCCGTACGCAGCATTCTCCTGCTGGACCAGGGGAAAGGCGTCAGCCCGCTGACGCACCCAGATCCGCAGGCCTCGCACGGCCGACAGGTAGATGGCATCCGATCGCTCGCCGTCCTCATCGGCCGCACTTGGAAGCGGGATGCCGACCAGTTTCTCAAGCTGCGTGCGGCGGCGCTCGAAGTCTGGGTCAGTTGCGCCATCTGCCCACCGGAGGCGACGCGTCGTCGGGAGCCCGTCCCACTGTTGGACTAGCCGCTTCTCCAACTTGAGCCCTCGGTCGCGCACCCAGTTGGTGAGGAAGAACATCCCCCCGACAGAGACGGCGACCGGCCAGAGCGCCTGGGCAGGCGACTGAGGCCATAGGACGACCATGATCACGGTGATGGGCAAGACCGTGAGCAGCCCCGGATAGACCCGGGCGCGCAGCGAGTACGCGTCAAAGAGCTCACTGAGACCAGGCATTTGTCCTCCTCGGTGACGTACGGCGGTGGGCCGACAACACCAGCCCACCGTCGGATACGTCAGGCAGCGCCCTCTTCGGACTCGTCGAGCCACTCGAGCGGAGTCGACGAGATGTTGTAGCCCGAACGCGACGGAGCGTCCGTCGACCGCCACCACAGGTTGATCCCGCGCGTGCAGAACACCGGGTAGCCACGGCGTTTGATCGCGTTGGCAACCTCCGGCCGCGGGTGATCGTCCGCCTCCTTGCCGACGCTCGCCATGGCGATGCCCCGATTCAGAAGCGTCTCTGCCCCAAGCAGGCGGTCGAGCAACTCAGGGGTCAGGTTGTGGCGCGACCCGTGGTGAGGCACATCGAACATGTCGATGGTCTTGGTGCGGCCGAGATCGTCAAGCTGGTCGGCCGCGCGCTCCAGTGCAGGAACGCCGGCGTCACCGGTGAACAGCGCTCGCATGCCGTCGACCTGGAGGTCGAGGATGATGCTGGAGTTGTTCCGAGGTGTCGTGCCGCCGTTGTCGCCGACCATCGTCTCACCCGGATCGCCGACCAGGCTCTTGGCCTTGCGGATCACCGTCCCGAAGACCGACTGCGCCTTCGAGCTGAGGCTGGCGAGGACAGAGCCGGAGGACTGCTCCACCAGCATCTGCTTGTAGTAACTCTCCGAAGGACCAGCGACTGCCAGCGCGCCCCCGAAGTAGGTCGAACCGGCGAACACGTCATCGTCGATGATGGTGCCCTTGCTCCGCGCAACGGCGATCAGGTCCTCCACCTTCTCGGACTTCACGTCATCGCCCTCACCGAAGCCGTAGCGGCTCGGCCGGTGGATAAGCAGGCGATGGATCGTGACGCGCTCGACAAGCTCGAACAGCCCGTTGATGTGGTCGTCGTCCGGGTGGGTGCAGACCACGAGGTCAACCACGGAGGTTCCGTAGTAGTTCTTGATGTGGTCGGCCAGACGGTCGCCCGTCTCGTGGAAACCACCGTCGATCACAACGATGGCGTGGTTGCCGATGTCGGGCCGGGTGAAGCGCATGGCGATCGCATCGCCAGTGTTGCTCTTCTCCCCGACCCACAGATAGTCGATCTCGTACATTGCAGGCACCCTTCGAGTGCGTTGTCGGTCCCGCTCCCCCATCGGAAGAGACCAACAACTCGCGACTCGCAGGGCACCCCCGATATACGCCCCCGGATTCACCCCAGTAATCTGCAACAGTCACGCCAATGACACCGTCGAGACCTCGGAGCCGAAGCTGTCAGCCTCGGGACCGAGTTCTCGCGGCTTTCACAGGGCATCGTAGCCCTGGGTAAGCACACTCGTGAAACTACGTGAGTGTCATCTTGTGGATAACTCTCCCTTCTTAGTGGAAGGGTTGACCCACTGGCACCATGCGCTCACTCTGGTCACATCTGCCCCAGCAGATCTGTGGAGGACACGCCGAGCCTTCTTACTTGAGATGTCATCGTGCGGCCCCCACTACGGTGCTGGACCCTACGGCCGTGCGGAGCCAGGATCGACCACAACTCGAGATCCCCGCCGAACTCACGGACGACGTCGACCCAGTGCGGTTGTCGCGCGACCTGCTCTCCAGCATGCCGGTGGGCTTCAACCTGTTTAGGATCCCTGCGCACCGATGCATCTTTTACGCCGCCAGTGGGGCGCACCAACTGTGTCGAGGCTTGAGGCGGCGGTGGACGGAAGTGCGAGCGGCCGATGCTGCGCCGATCGGCTGGAGCGCTGCGGACACCGGATAGCGACCGGCTGCGGACGCGACGAGCCTGAGACAGTTGGCCCTTTCAGTACTGCTTCCCACATCCACCAGTCCCAGATCGTCACCCCCGATGCGATGCGTCGGACGATGGGCTCGTCTGCTTGGGCGTCGTCGTGGTGACAGCCCTCGGCGCCGACGCGACACCGGCCGAGGCACGTCAGGCACACTGCAGGAGTGTCCGACCCTCTGCGCAATCTGCTCGCCGCGCCGCCCGATCTCCCGGTCACCGCCGGCTTGGCCGCTCTCGACCAGGCGCTTCGTGCCCGCGGAGCCGCGGTGGTCCACGCACCGCCGGGCACTGGCAAGACGACGTTGGTCCCGCCCGCGGTCGCCGCGGTTGTCGCCGGACGGGTCGTCGTCACGCAGCCCAGCCGCATCGCAGCCCGTGCTGCTGCCCGACGGCTGGCGCATCTGCTGGGCGAACCGGTCGGCGAGACGGTCGGATACTCCGTGCGCGGAGACCGGCGCACCAGTCGACATACCCGTGTCGAGATCGTCACGACCGGCCTGCTGCTCCGGCGGATCCAGCACGATCCCGAGCTGGTCGGCGTCGGGGCCGTCGTGCTCGACGAAGTGCACGAGCGCCACCTCGACGCCGACCTGACCTTGGCGCTGCTCATCGACATCCGGGCCCACCTGCGTGAGGACCTGTCCCTGGTGGCGATGTCGGCCACCATCGAGGCCGAACGGACCGCCGCCCTGCTCGGTGGGGTCGACACCGCTCCGGTGATCCGCGTCCCGGGTGCTCTGCACCCGGTTAAAGCGGTCTGGTGCCCGCTGCCCGCGGGGGTGCGCCGCACCGACGACCGGGGCATCACCCCGGCCTTCCACGACCATGTCGCAGCGACCGTACGTCGTGCGCTCGCCGAGCACGAGGGCGACGTCCTGGTCTTCGTGCCGGGTGTCGCAGAGGTCGAGGCGACCGTACGTCGCCTTGCCGGCGTGGACGCGGCCGTGCACGCCCTGCACGGACGTCTGTCCGGCGCCGAGCAGGATCGTGCGCTCAGCGAGGGTCCCCGCCGACGAGTGATCGTCTCGACCGCGGTCGCCGAGTCGTCGCTGACGGTACCTGGGGTACGTGTCGTGGTGGACGCCGGATTCTCGCGCGAGCCACGCACTGACCACCGTCGCGGACTGGCTTCTCTGGTCACCGTCGCGGTGAGCCGGGCAGCGGCCGAGCAGCGGGCGGGTCGGGCCGGACGGCTGGGGCCGGGCGCCGTGCTGCGTTGTTGGTCCGAGGCGGAGCACGCGCATCTGGCCGCTCACCCGGAGCCCGAGATCGCGACCGCCGACCTGACGGCCTTCGCCCTGGAGGTGGCGTGCTGGGGCAGTGACGACGTGCACGACCTGGCGCTCCTCGACCAGCCACCGGCGCATGCGATGGCGGCAGCCAAGGAGGTGCTGGTGGATCTGGGGGCGATGACCGAGGAAGGGAGAGCCACCTCGCGGGGCCGGGTGATCGCTGGCGTACCGACCGATCCCAGACTGGCGCGTGCCCTCATCGACGGGGCTGGTCTCGTCGGGGCGAGGCGCGCCGCAGAGGTGGTCGCGATGTTGAGCGAGGACGTGCGCGCTCCCGGCGGGGACCTGGTTGCCGCGCTCCGGTCGCTGCGCGCCGGACAGGGGGCAGGCTCGTGGCGCGGCCAGGCCGCCCGGTTGGAGAAGGTCGTCGAGAAGCAAGGCTCCGCCAGCGACCAGACAGGGTCGTCGGACGCCCGCGCACTCACTGATGACGTGGCGGTCGGGCTGGTGGTGGCACTGGCGCATCCGGACCGGATCGCGCGCAAGCGTTCGAGCTCCGCGAGCTACCTGATGGCGTCCGGGACGGGCGCGGCGCTCGATCCGCGTAGTTCGGGGCCCTTGGGCGGACTGGAGTGGCTCGCGGTCGGAGACGCGGAGCGGCGGCCCGGGCAACGTGAAGCCCGGATCCGAGCGGCGGCCCCGCTCACCGAGGACCTCGCGCTGGAGGCGGCGCCGTCCCTGTGGACCGAGGTGGACGAGGTCACCTGGACCGGAGGGCGGGTGCTGGCTCGCCGACGTACGCTGCTGGGCGCGATCGAGCTCCGCTCCGTCCCGCTCAGTGATCCGCCGGCCGACGCCGTGACCGGCGCGATCCGAGATGCGGTGGCAAGTGAGGGAATCGCTCTCCTCACCTGGTCGGAGGCGTCCACGGCGCTGCGCGCCCGCCTCGACTTCCTGCACCGTGCGCTCGGTGACCCGTGGCCCGATGTGAGCGACGTGGCACTGACGCAGAACCTCCAGTCGTGGCTCGGGCCCCAGCTGGCGCGGGTTCGCTCGGCCCAGGATCTTCGTCGCGTCGACGTGGCTGCCGCACTGCGGGCGATGGTGCCGTGGCCGCAGGCAGGCAGGCTCGGCGATCTGGCTCCCGAGCGAGTGCAGGTCCCCAGTGGGTCGAGCGTGCGGATCGACTACTCCGCCGAACAACCGGTGCTCGCTGTGCGAATCCAGGAGGTCTTCGGCTGGACCGCGGCGCCGGTCCTCGCGGACGGCCGGGTCCCGCTCCTGCTGCATCTGCTCTCCCCCGCGCGACGCCCAGCAGCCGTCACGGCAGACCTGGAGTCCTTCTGGGACAACGGCTACCCCGGCGTACGTGCTGATCTGCGCGGGCGCTATCCCAAGCACGCCTGGCCGGAGGACCCCCGCAGCGCACCAGCCACCGCGCGTACGAACAATCCCGGCCGCCGAGGATGAGCGGCGGATCGACTCGCCTGGAGGATAGCGTCTGGGTGTGGCCAGTCCTCGCCGATCCAGTGCTCGTCGCCGCGGCGGGCGTCCGCGCCGGAGCGGGACGCGACAACCGAAGCGGCCGTTGCCGGCCGTCGGCCCGGGCGAGCGGCTGTGGGTGCTCGACGTCCCTTACGGCACCCAGGTCGAGGGCGCCACGTGGCACCCGGGAGTCAAGACCCACCTGTACGTCGGGCGCGCTGTGCCGGCGCACCTCGCGCCCTACGCTCCGGGTCCGTACACGCTCGGTCGGTTCATCGAGAGCACCCTCAATCCCGACCTTCCGACGCAGAGCCTCGAGCCGACCGACGCGCTCGAGCCGCGGCAGATTCAGTACGAGGCTGCTGACGCCATCGCGGCGCGCGCTGCGGCGGGCGGGCGGCAGTTCCTGCTGGCCGATGAGCCCGGGGTGGGCAAGACGATCTCCGCGGTCCTCGGGGCGACAGCGGTGGGCGACCTCCGCGGTGCGCGACGGGTGCTGGTCGTCGCCGACCGTCCCGCCGCGATCACGATCGGCCACTGGTGCCGCACGATCTCGGCGCTGGGCGACGGCGGTCTCGAATGGGTCGTGATCACCTGGGACCGCCTGGAGAAGGTCAAGGATCACGCGTGGGACGTGATCATCGCGGACGAGGCCCACGCGCTGCGGCGTACGACGACGAAGCGGTGGAAGCTCTGGGCGCGGATCTCGGGCCACGGGCGGCCGCACGACAAGGCACCCTTCGTCATCGCGACGACCGCGACGCCCGGACACACGCCGCTCGACCTGCCATATCTCGCCCCGGCCTATGCGCAGGTCCTCGGCGAGCCGATGCAGGAGTGGACCTCGGCGACCCAGCCCGGCGCCACGTTCGCCACCGCGCTCGAGCGCAACGGCATCGGGGTCGAGCGCGGACGCTACGGCGCAACATGGACCGCCGACCCGGCGCGGCGCGCCGCGGACCTCAAGCTGGTACGCGGCTGGCTCGCGGACGAGCGGCCGCCCGCGATGCTGCACCGCGCGGCCCCGTGGGGGCCGGTGCCGATCTCCGGCATGCCGGTGACACTCACCCCGTCGGAGCGGGCGGCGTACGAGGCCGAATGGGGAGAGTTCTGCCGCGAGATGGACATCGCCCGGCGTGGCCGCAATGTCGCGAAAGGGCGGGCAGCGCTGCTTCGCTTCCGGCAGAAGGCCGGGCTGATCCGCGTCGACTCCACGGTCGCCTGGATCGTCCAGCAGGTCGAGGCCGAGCGACAGGTGGCGTGCTCGGTCGAGTTCGTCGCGACCGCCGCCGACCCGATCGCCGACCGGCTGCGTGACTCCGGCCTCGAAGTCGCCACGATCTACGGCCGCGACCGGTTCGACGCAGAGGCCGAGCGGCTCCGATTCCAGACCGGGCAGGCGAAGGTCTGCGTCTTCACCACGGTCGCCTCGATCAGCCTGCACGCCGGCGAAACCCTCGCCGACGGTCGCCGGGCCAGCAGCGAGCCGCGGGTCGGTGTCTTTCACCAGGCCCGCTTCTCGGGTATCGCGGGACGGCAGGTGACCGGCCGCACCCACCGCGACCACCAGCTCTCGCCGTGGCACATCGCCTACGCCGAGGGCACCGTCGAGGAGCAGGTCGGCAGGGTGATGGTCGAGCGGATCGCTGCGGCCTCTGCCACGGTGGGAAGCGACACCACCGGCCTCACTGCCCTCGCCCAGCTCCTCGGCGCCGACTGGCTTCCCTCCACCACCCTGACCGAGGACGACGGCTGAGCGCTAGGAGTAGCGGTGGCTCTTTGCCTCGTGGCCCTGCTCGCGTGTGCAGGTGCGTCCGCTCATCGAACGGTGGCCACACAGCGCCTCGGTGGGCGTAGGCGGAGCAGCCGTCTTGGCAGCCTGGGCCTTCGCAGGTCGAACCGCCGGCCTGGTCGGGGTCGAGTCGGCGGTCGAAGCCTCTTGCCTTTCGCGATACCGGGCCTCCCGCATCGCCCGCATTGCCGCATCTTTGCTCATTGTGTAATCACCTGACGCACTCTAGGCGTGCCCACCGACAGTTTCGTTCAGGCGCGGCGCCGACAACCGCCGCCGCTTCCCATTGGCAGCGCGAGATCCATGAAGGCGACCTCCAAGGTCAACCTCGACGCAAGGTGGGCGCCCTTCGCAACTACCGTGCAGCCGTGTCGCAGCGACTCCACGCCAACTCGCCGGGCACCAAGAGCGTGGGTAGGCTCTCTGGAGTGCGCATCGTTCTACTCGGGGACAGCCACCTCGCGCGTGTTCAGCGCGACCTCCCTCGCTTGGGCAAGGACGTGGTCAACGCTGCTGCAGGTGGCGCCACCGTTCACGACCTTGCGACCCAAGCGGCCGCCGCATCGGTCCGACCTGACGATGTCGTCGTGTTGTCCATCGGAACGAACGATGCGGCCCCATGGAGAAAGGTGCCCGCAGCGCTCGTCCGGGAAGTTCTTGAGCAGTTCCTCAGGTCGTGCGACGCAGATCGTTGCGTCGTCATCCTGCCGCCAGGAGTCATCGAGGCCCGCCTCAACGGCAGCGGCGATCGCACCAACGCGCTGCTTGAGGACTATCAGGCCGCGGTGACCGCGGCTGCCGCAGCAGCTGAGGCCGAGATCATGGATTCGAAGGCCGAGCTCTCGGCCTTGGGTCCGTCGGCCTTTGCCAGCGATGGTCTCCACCTCAGCGGCGAGGGATACCGAGTGCTCCTCTCGGCGCTCAGGACCGCACTCCATTCGGAGGCCTAGCTGCTCGCTCCCCCGTCGAGGGTCGCTCCGATCCAACCCTGTGGAGTGCGCGTCTTACCTCCGCTACCGGGCGCGCATCACGGCCGCTGAGTGGGTCCGTCAGTGATGGGCACGTTCGAGGTCTGACGGGCGCAGGCGTGCTGTGCCGCGAGTAGCGCCACATGACTGTTGATCGCGCGGCGCTATCGCGCCTTCGACACCAGGTCGAGGTAGGCGTCGTTAGGGGTCGAACCAGCCCCCACCGGTTCCGTACATCCCTCCCGGAACGCACGGCAGTCGAGGTCGTCACCATCCCAGCCCTGAGGCAGGTCCGGAGCATCGTACGGAAACGCCAACCAACGTCCGGGCTCGTCGCCGCCCCCGTATCGAGCCGCGACGATCGTCACCGGGTAGATCGAAACCTCCATAGCCGGATAATGGCACCACTCGTATGGCGCGCTCCGAGCTTGGGGGCTTGCCTCGCTTGGACGACGACCGCAGCGCTGTCCGGTCTGTTGGTGCTGACGACGCCCTCGAGCCCGCCGACGGCTTGCACCGCCAACCGTCCGGACGGGATGATCCGCGGCATGACAGACCAGGTCTTCAGGATGGCCACAGGACATCTGGCTCGCTGGACCAGCATCTACGGGGTCCTCGTGGGCTTCTGGACCTGGATCTTGCTGACCGAAACGTCATCTCTTTGGCGAATTATCGGAGTGGTGTTCGGACTGCTCGCGTTGCGAGGCTTGGCAGGGAGTGTCGCGGGGTTTGTGCGTCGACCGACCCTGACCCTGAGCCCCGAGGCATTCACCGTGACCGATGTCGTGCGGTTCCGCGAGGTGCCCTGGGCCGACTGCTCGGATTTCCGGCCGATCCGTAGATTGTTCACCAGCCACGTTCGGTATCAGGCCGGCACGCGGCGAAGCTCGCTCCCCGCTGGCTTCGGGGACACCAACCGGCGGCTCACCGCCGACGAGTTGGCTGACGTGCTGAACCGCGCAAGGGACGCGAGCTCGAGCGAGCCCGGTCCCGCTCACGCCTAGGAAACGCCTACCAACGGGCCGCGACTGCCCGGGCCGGTCGGGCCGGTGCGCGCCGGCCCGAGGTGGGGCCGGGGACCGACGAGCGGGCTATTGCATCCTCGCGCCGGAAGGCGTAGGCAGGGATCAACCGGCAGTGCCGGCCGGGCGCTGCCCTGTTCCGAGAGGAGTGGGCCGTGTACGCACGTTCCACCACGTTCCAAGGCAGGCCCGTCAACATCGACGCGGGCATCGCATTCGTCAACGCCGAGGCCGGGCCCATGCTCGACGAGATCGAGGGCTGTCGCGGTCTCTCGATGCTGGTCGACCGCGAGACCGGGCTGTGCGTCGCAACCAGCTCATGGGATGACGAGGAGGCCATGCGCGCCAGCGATGAGCGGCTTCGCCCGCTCCGCGACCGCGGACGAGACATCCTGGGCGGCTCCATGCAGGTCGACGAGTGGGAGATCGCCGTCATGCACCGCACCCATCACGGCGAGTGCTGCCGAGTCAGCTGGGTGCAGGGTGACCTCGACACCATGATGGAGACCTTCCGCGTCGCGATCCTTCCTCAGCTCGAGCAGACTCCCGGATTCTGCAGCGCCAGCCTGCTCGTGGACCGGTCGACCGGCCTGGGCTGCGCGACCACAGCCTGGGAGACCCGCGCCGCGATGGAAGCCAGCCGCTCGTCGGCTGACGACATGCGCAGGCGGGCCGCCAGCGACGCGGGCGGCGAGATCGTCGACGTGCACGAGTTCGACCTCGCCTACGCGCACCTGCACGTCCCTGAGATGGCTTGAGGACGACATCCGCCGACCGAGCTCGTCCGCGGGCGGGCTCGGGAGCCTGTGCCAGACTGTCCGGCATGGAGGTCTACCGCACCCCGGACGCCGCTTTCGAGCACCTGCCCGACTTCCCTTGGGAGCCGGCATATACCGAGGTCACGGACCCCGACGGCGGCACCCTGCGAATGGCCTATGTCGAGGTGGGACCCGCCGACGGACCGGTCGCGCTGCTGCTGCACGGCGAGCCTTCCTGGTCGTTCCTGTACCGACACGTGGCCAGGGTGCTCACCGAGGGCGGCATTCGGTGCGTGATGCCGGACCTGGTCGGCTTCGGGCGCTCCGACAAGCCGGTGAACCAGGCCGACTACTCCTACGCCCGGATGGTCGAGTGGACCCGAGAGCTGGTCTTCGACCACCTCGACCTGCGCGAGGTCACCTTGGTCGGCCAGGACTGGGGTGGCCTGATCGGTCTCCGCCTGGTCGCCGAGAACCCCGACCGCTTCGCTCGCGTGGTCGCGGCGAACACCGGGCTTCCGACCGGCGACTTCGACATGCCCGAGGTGTGGTGGCAGTTCCGCCGCGCGGTCGAGAAGACGGAGGTGCTCGACGTCGCCCGGCTCGTCGCCGCCGGCTGCGCGCGTCCGATGTCCGATGTCGTCCGCGCGGCCTACGACGCGCCCTTCCCCGAGGAGCGCGCCAAGGCCGGGGCCCGAGCCATGCCCGGCCTGGTGCCGACCCGCCCTGACGATCCGGCCACTGAGGCCAACCGCGCCGCCTGGGAAGTCCTATCGGCCAGCGAGCTGCCGTTCCTGGTCGCGTTCAGCGACAGCGACCCGATCACCGGCGCGATGGCACCGATTCTGCGAAAACTCATCCCCGGCACCCGAGGCCTCAGCCACCCGACCATCCAGAATGCCGGCCACTTCCTTCAGGAGGACGCTGGAGACGAGTTGGGCCGGGCTATCGCAGACTTCGTACGAAGGTGACCCGCGGCACCGGACGCGCCCAGAACCTACTTCGGACAGGGGCGTCTAAACGCCGCGGGTGAGGTCACCATCTGCGGCGGCCGCAGCCGCAAGACTGATCCTCGCCACCTCTTCGATCTCAACAGGCTGGTCACCCCGGACGCGGTGGATCTTCACCACGGCCTCGGTGGGTGAGGTCTCGAACTCGAGGAAGTGCTTGAAGAACGGCGGCTCGTCGAGCGAGTAGATCTCGGAGACGAACCTCTGGATCGGTCCGAACGGCGGGTTCAGGCCGGGGAAGGCGATCTGCGCGCGGCGTCTGGTCCGCCAGCCGACACCCTCGACCACTGCGGGTTGGGCACCCATGCGGTGATGCTCCGCCTCGATGATGGACGCCGCGGCCGCCTCGCTGATGAAGTCGTGGCGCGTCGAGACGCCCTGGCGGTAGCGGGGGTTCACCCACGCCTTGGGGTCCGCGATCAGCGAGTGGGCGCCGAGGAAGACCAGGTGGGCGAGGAGGGCGGCGGCGCCGACCGCGACGGCGGTGAGGAGGGCAGCGCTGACCACCACGGCCGGCCACCACGTCCTGAGCTCGTTCGCGAGCCGGCCGGGCGCCTCGAAGCCCCGTACGTCGAGCAGGCCCGGCACCGCCGCCCCCAGCAGGAGCACCCCGAGGGCCAGGACGGCGACGAGCACCAGCGGCATGTAGACGAGCTCGTGCTCCCGTCGCACCCAGTCGAGGACCAGCAGGCCGATCGCGATCATCACGATGAGCGCAGGCAGGGCGAAGGCGGCCCGCATCCACCCTGAGTCGGCGGCGTCGGCTGCCCACCACCAGAGGGCCAGCGTCACGGGCGCCGCAAGGAACACGAAGGGCTGAACCAGCCAGCTCCGCCAGCGGAGCCACGCCCGCGCCCTGCGTCGGGGGTCGTTGCGCAGGTGGCGGGTGAGAAGGTCCGGGGCCAGCGGCGCCGCGAGCAGCAGCGCGGCGATTGCCACCAGCAGCAGGAGTCCGAGCACGCCGCTGAAGAACAGCAGGGTCAAGCCCTCGCCGCTCAAGACGCGCAGCATCTCCCCCGACACGACGGCCGCCTGCGCAAGCACCGCCCACACGACCGAGCGCTTGAGCCAGCGCGCGGCACGGTCGCCGCTCAGGTCGTCGACGATCCGCTTCCGCCACCCGACGATCGCCGCGACGACGTAGATGCCGACCGCGACGCCCAGCCACGCCACCGTACGTCCGTCGTCGATGCCTCCCTCGTCCAAGCCCCAGGGCACCAGAGCCAGAGCCACGAGAGCAGCCAGCACACACCCGAACGCGACGTGATGCCACCCGGGGACCCGCTCGACGGGGCCCCACCATCTCGACCAGCGGATGCACCAGGCGTTGAGGCAGATCCACAGGGTGCTCGACCCGAACAGCACCAGCAGCGCTCCGGCGGCATCCGGCAGGAAGTGGTGCAGGAACAGCGTCGCCAGCACCCCTGCGACCAGCGCTTCGAGACGGAGCAGCAGGCGGCGACCGAAGAGACTGCGTCCGGGACGTTGCGGCAACAGGTGCAGCAGCACCAGCACCACCATCGCCGCGATGGCCGCTCCCCCGGGGCCGACTCTCACCGGCTCGCCCCAAGGCTGAACCTGAAGGCTCCACCCCGAGCCGGCGAGCCACCAGCCCAAGGCCACTCCCCCGCCGAACATCACGGCGCTCAGCAGCAGCCGCCAGATGCCGGGGACGAGCTGCTGGGCGAAGTACGACAGGGACTCGGCCGACCGCGGGAAGACCCTGCTCGGCCGAAATTGTGAGTGGTTTCGCGCGTCCGATCTGGCCGTCTGGATGGGATGGGTGGCGTGGGTGTACGCGCCACCGCCGCCACTGACGATGTGCCACAGACCGTCGGGCGAGCTGTCCGGGCTCTGGGGGTCGTACAGCTGAAAGTTGTGCGTGTCACCGCCCACCGTCGCGACGTAGCGCTGCTTGCTCTCGGTCACGACGTCGTAGACGGTCTTGCCGGGTCGTCCGGACACCTCACCCTCGTGGAGCTCGCCGTTGTCGAGCATCGGCTTGCCGGTCATGAGGATCTTCGGCTTCTCACCTTCCAGCGAGCTCAGCCAGTCGTACTGCGCTCCGTCGATGGCCCCGTCGATGCCGGTGTCGATGCACACCAGATCCACGTGCTCGGTCTCGATGACGAAGTACGGCGCCGGCTGCAGCGGGGCTTCCGGTGCCGGCCCGCCGTCCTCGGCCGACACCCCGCGCCGTGCCGGCGCGGACCTGCCTTCCGGTTCGCTGGGTGTGCGCCACATGGCGCGGCCGAAGCGGTCCCGGATCAGCTGCCGTAGCCCCAGCTTCTCCTCGAACGACGGCGCCAGGAGATCGCTGGGCCAGGCCGGCGGCTCGTCCGCCGGGTAGAGGAACTGGTGGGCGAAGCCGTGGAGGCCGTCGTACCAGTCGTGGTTGCCCGGCACCGCGTAGACCGGGACACTCTCGGGAAGCGCGAACTCGTCCCGTACGTCCTGGGGCGCCTCGAGGCCCTGCACCCGGTTCGACCGGTACGGCTTGTAGAACCCGTCCACGTAGTCGTTGACGTTGCCGGACGGGTAGATCACGTCGCTCAGGATGAGCACGAAGCCGGCCTGTTCCCGGTCCGGGCGCTCCCCCGCGGCGCGCGCCAAGGCGGGCGCGACCACGTACTGCGACGGGTCCTGCTCGCCGGTGTCGCCGATGACCAGGAACCTCGAGACCCCAGGGACGGAGAGCGTCAGATCGTCCGTCCTCGTCCAGTGCGCACGCAGGTTCTCGACGAGCCCACGCGTGCCCCGCCCCAAGATGTCGTTGGCCGATTCGATCAGGGTGCGCGCGGTGGTCCAGGAGAGGCTGTTCCACTTGGTCGGGTCGTGCCGCAGGTAGTCCTTCGTGCGAGCCCAGTCCTCGCTCCCGGTCTCGGCGTCATCGTCCCGAGCCATAGACATCCCCTCTGCAGGACGGATTCGTTCGGCTTGGACCCACGCAGACCGCATGCAACAGGTCTAGGCAGATCCTTACGCGGCGCTACGGTAGCGCGAGCCATCTACTCAAGATGCGGTAGTGCCACCGCCGCCCTATTCCTTCACCCGTTTGGTCTCGTACGCCCACATCGCGACCTCGACGCGGTTGCGGGCGCCGAGCTTGTTCATCAGCGCGGCGACATGGCTCTTCACCGTGCTCAGGGTGATGTTCAGCTCCTCGGCGATCTCCGCGTTGGTGCGGCCGCGCGCGACGGTGAGCAGGACCTCCTCCTCGCGCTCGGTGAGCGGCTCGATCGGCTGGGCCGGCGGGCTGGCTCGCTCGAGGCCGGCCAGCGTGGTGAGGAGGCGGCGGGTGATGTTGGGCGAGATGAGCGCGTCGCCGTTCGCGGCTGCGTGGATCGCCTGGACCAGCAGCTCGGGACCGGCATCCTTGAGCAGGAAGCCACGGGCGCCGGCCTTGAGGGCTCCGTGGACGTACTCGTCGAGGTCGAACGTCGTGATGACCACGATCGCGAGCGGGTCCTCGACGCCGGGGCCGGCGAGCCGGCGGGTGGCTTCGACGCCGTCGATGCCGGGCATCCGGATGTCGAAGAGGCAGACGTCGGGACGCAGCTCGCGGGCCACGGCCACCGCCTCGTGACCATCCGTCGCCTCGCCGACGACCTCGATCCCGGGCTGCGCGTTGAGGATCATCGTCAGACCGGTGCGGACCAGGAGCTGGTCGTCGGCGACCACCACCCTGATGGTCCCTTGGCTGGTCATCGCGACACCTCCCGCGGCAGGGTCGCCTCGACGGTCCAGCCACCGGCCGGGTCCGGCCCCGCCTGACACACGCCGCCGAGGAGCTTGGCCCGCTCAGCCATCCCGAGCAGGCCATAGCCCACGCCTGCCGAGAGGCGGGCCGCTTCTCCGTCGTCGTGCACCCGCAGCTCCACGACGCCTGCCTCGCCTCGGACCTCCACGCTGACCCGCGTGGGATAGAGGGCGTGCCGGATCGCGTTGGTGACCGCCTCCTGACAGATCCGGTACACCGACACCTCGACCGGCTGCGGCAGGCCGGCGAGGTCGCCCACGCACCGCACCTCCACCAGGGGGCTCATCCGGGTCAGCTCCTCCAGATCGCCGATGCCCCGCTGGGGTGCGTATTCGGCCGCGTCGGCCTCGCGGAGCACCCGGACCATCGTGCGCATCTCGGACAACGTACGCGACGCCTCGGCCTCGATCACCGCCAGCGCCTCGACCGCCAGCGCCGGGTCGGTGGCCGCCACCGCTCGCCCCGCCTGGGCCTGGATCGCGATGGCCGAGACGTGGTGGGCGACGGTGTCGTGCAGCTCGCGGGCGAGCTCACCGCGCTCGAGCGTACGGACCTGCTGGACCTCGCGCTGGCGCGCAACCGCGCGGTAGCGCATCGCGGCCCCGAGGGCGAAAGAGGCGATCACCACGGTGGCGCCGCCGATCAGGTCCCCGAAGTTCTCGGTCGCGGCGAGTCCCAGACTCACCGGTACGGCGACGATCGCCGTCCCGACCAGCGCCTCTCGTCCGGATGCCCAGCGGTACAAGGCGTAGGGCAGCAGCAGGATGCAGGCCATGGTGTAGAGCCCCGCATCGGCGACGTCGGCGACGATCAACGGGATGTGCAGCACCATCGCGCCGCCGAAGCCGACCGCGGTCGCGAGGAGTGGATGGGTACGCCGCCAGAGCAGGACCGGGATCACCAGGAGCGCGACCACGGTGGCCAAGGGTCGCCACGGTACGTCGGGACGGAAGATCGCCTCGCCCACGGCCGTGACCAGCAGGGCGCCGACCAGGACCCAGTCCCACCACACCCGCGCCGGCGGGTCCGGTGCACGGGGCTCGGCGAGAACTGAGCGGACGAAGGCGGTCACCACCACTCGACCCTAGCGATCCGACAGCCTCGTCGTACGGGGCACAAGCATGACCTTCTCCTCGTACTTTCGGCCGATGAGCCCACTGCTCCTTGGCCCGATGTGCATCGTTCCTCGCCGGGCCACGGTAGGGACATGTCCAATCTCCTCTACCGGCTCGGCCGGTCCGCCGCGACCCGACCATGGACCGCCATCGGCGCCTGGTTCGTTCTCGCGCTCGTCGTCATCGCCTCATCCGCCGCCTTCGGGCGCGATCTCGAGGAGAGCTTCGAGGCTCCGGGCCTCGACTCTTACCAAGCCGCGGCGCTGCTCGCCGAGGCCCACGCCGACGAGGGCGGCGTCACCGCCCACGTCGTCCTCGAAGCGCCGGACGCCACGACGCAGGTCGCGCCCGTGGAGGCAGCCCTCGCCGAGCTCCCGCGCGTGTTGGCCACGACGAGCAGCGTCTCGCCGGACGGTGACATCGCGCTCGTGCGGGTGCAGTACCCGGCGATCGAGCAGCTCGATGCCGCCGATCTGGACAACCTCAAGGAGGCCGTCGCCGACCTGCGTGAGGAGTCGTCGCTGACGCTGGAGACCGGCGGCGATCTGTTCTTCGCGTTCGAGGAGGCACCCACCGGGCTCGGCGAGGTGGCGGGGCTCGTCGTCGCGATGATCGTCCTGCTGATCGCCTTCGGCTCCTTCGTCGCGATGGGGCTGCCGATCGGCATGGCGCTGTTCGGCCTCGTCATCGGTGTCACCTCGATGAAGCTGGTGACGTACCTGATCGACATCCCGGCGTGGGCGCCGCAGCTCGCCGCCATGGTCGGGCTCGGCGTCGGCATCGACTACGCGCTCTTCCTGGTCACCCGGCACCGCGAGAACCTGGCTGCGGGGATGCCGGTCCCCGAGGCGGTCGGCCGAGCCCTGGCCACCGCAGGACAGGCCGTGATCTTCGCCGGCGGCACGGTCGTGGTGGCGATCCTCGGGCTGCTCGTCGCAGGGATCCCGTTCGTGACCGGTGGTGGGGTCGCCATCTCCGCGATGGTGCTCGTGATGGTGCTCGCCTCGATCACCTTGCTGCCGGCGCTTCTCGGACTGGCAGGGCAACGGATCAACGGGCGCCGGCGAACGCAGCACCGGCCGAGCACCGGCTGGTACCGGTGGGGTGCTCACGTGACCCGGAACGCGACGGCGTACCTCGTCGGCGGAGCGGTCTTCATGATCGCCCTGGCCGCACCCGTCCTCGCCCTCGACCTAGGCTTTCCTGACGACGGGACCAAGCCCGAGTCGAGGACCGAACGACGGGCCTACGACCTCATCGCCGACGGCTTCGGCCCCGGCGCCAACGGACCGCTGGTGATCGCGGTCGACATCTCCCAGGACAGGTCCGCCGTGGCGCCGCTCGCCGAGGCGGTGGCCGCCGACCCGGGCATCACCTCGGTCAGCGAACCGACCATCGACCCCGATGCAGGCGTCGCGACCCTGGTGGCGCAGCCGACCACGTCGCCCCAGGACGTCGCCACCCAGGAGACCGTCACCAGGCTGCGCAGCGAGGTCTTCCCGGCGGTCCTCGACGGCACCGCATCGACCGCCCATGTCGGCGGTCAGACCGCCACCTTCGCCGACCTCGGTGACCGGGTCCAGGAGCGGATGCCGCGCTTCGTCGCGGCGGTGCTGGTGCTGTCGTTCCTCCTGCTCACGCTGCTGTTCCGGTCGGTGCTGGTGCCGCTGAAGGCGGTCGTGCTGAACCTGCTGAGCGTCGGCGCGGCGTACGGCGTGCTCGTCATGGTCTTCCAGTGGGGCTGGGCGGCCAACCTGATCGGTGTGGAGTCGACGGTGCCGATCGTGTCCTTCATCCCGCTGTTCATGTTCGCGATCCTGTTCGGGCTCTCCATGGACTACGAGGTGTTCCTGCTGTCGCGGGTGCGCGAGGAGCACCGCCGCCACGGCGACAACACCCGTGCGGTCATCGCCGGGATCGCCGGCACCGGGCGCACCATCACCGCAGCCGCGCTGATCATGGTGGCCGTCTTCTCGGGCTTCATCCTCGGCAGCGACCCGGTGGTGAAGATGATGGGAGTGGGACTGGCCACGGCCATCTTCCTCGACGCGACCGTCGTACGCCTGGTGCTCGTCCCCGCGACCATGAAGCTCCTGGGCGATGCGAACTGGTGGCTGCCGAAGTGGCTGGACCGGCTGCTTCCGGAGCTGGACTCTGCGTCGGCGGAGGTGCCGGTCGACGACGAGGTGGGCCCACCGCTTGCCTCCCAGCCCATCGCCTGAGCCGCCTCATACGAAACTCCCTCAGATTGGCGTATAACAACACGCCAATCTGAGGGTGATGATGAAAGTGCCAGCCCTAGCGACATCTCGGCCTTCCTGGCCCTTCGTCTGGTTGAGCGGACCCGCAGCCGCAGTTCGGTGACATGGCGGGGCGGGTCGGAGCCATCGAGGGCAACCCGCCGGGCTTCGACGACGACGCCCTGGCCGTACGTGGGAACCAGAGCCCAGGCGGCAACGACCGCTACACGGGGTGCAGAGCTACGGCATCTTCGCCAAAGCCGGGGCTCAAGAAGTTCGTGCCGTCTCCCGGCGAGGCATGCAGAGGCCACTGACGGTCAGCAGGTGCGGGCTCAGACCTCACGCCGCTCCGACGAGCTCCAGCCAGTCGGCGAGAGTGTGCGCGTCACGCGCCGATCGGTAGCCGACATGACCGTCCGGACGTACAGCCGTGATGCCCGTGCCGGGCCAGCTGTCGATGCGGTGGACGGTGACGCGTGGGCCGAGACGGTCGAGGTCGGTGCGCACGGCGTCGCAAGCCAGGAGCAGGTGTACGCCGGGCGAGGCCGTGAGGTCGTGCAGCCGCTCCGGCCGACCAGCGCACGTGACGACGCGGTCCGGCAGCCGGTCGCCGGGGCGCGGGCCTCGGACCAAGAAGCCGTCCGTCACCGACAGGGCACTGCCCGGGTAGCGCACCCACGGCTGGGAGAGAAGGGTGATGACGGCAGCCATGGCGTGGGGCTGTCGCAGCATCACGGGGAGCAGCGGTGCCAGCAGGGGCAGCACCCTGCCGCGCAGCAGGTGCGGCAACGGGTGGGTCGATGCCTCGGCGAAGAAGACCGTGTGGGTGAGGGCGAGCGCCTGCCGCGCCGCGGGCCGACGTTCGCGGTCGTAGGAGTCCAACAGTGCGGAGCGCCCGCGGTCGGCGTACGCGAGCTTCCAGCCGAGGTTGACCGCGTCGATGATGCCGGTGTTCATGCCCTGAGCGGCCGCGGGTGAGTGCGTGTGGGCGGCGTCCCCGGCGAGGAAGAGGGGCCCGTGCCGGAACTCGCCGGCGACGCGGTGCTGAAGTCGCACCCTCGCCGACCACGGCATCTCCCGGACCTGCGCCTCCAGCCCGGCGTCATCGATGAGTGCCTGCACCTCGGCGGCGAGCACTCCCTCGCCGGGTTGGCCGTAGGGCTGGTCGCCGTCGCGGGCCGGGCGGGTGCCGAGCAGGCGCCAGGTCGCGCCTTCGCCCAGTGCGAACAGGAACAGCAGGCCCGCGCGACCGGCAACCACGTGGAGCACGTCCGGCTTGAGGTCGGCCTCGAGCTCGAGGTCGGCGAGCACGATCTCCTGGCGGTAGGGGCCGCCGTCCCAGGCGATCCCCGCGGTGTTCCGCACCCTGCTCGCAGGGCCGTCACAGCCGACGACGTATCGGGGCGTGGCCAGCTCTTGACCACCCGCCGATGTCAGCGTCGCACGCGTGTGCTCGTCAGCCACCTCCAACGCGTCGAGCTCCACTCCCCACTCCACCTCGACACCTCGCCGGCTCAGGGCGTGTGCCAGCACCTCCTCCACGTCCGCCTGCCGCACCATCGTCAGGTGTGGGTAGGGCGTGCTCCGCATGGCCGCCTCCCCCAGCCCGACGTCGACGACCCGGCGGCCGAGGTGCAGCTGTGCGCGCGGGCTCCGGTCGGCACGGTCGAGCAGGGCATCCGTCACCCCGAGCGGACGCAGGCACTCGAGGGTCCGGGAGTGCACGATCATCGCTCGCGAGCGTCGGAACGCCTCGCTCCGGCGATCGACGACGCGTACTGTCGCGCCGTGCTCGTGGGCCTGCAGCGCAAGCGTGAGACCGGTGGGCCCGGCCCCTACGACGAGCACGTCCGGGCCGCTCACGACGTGCCGACCGGGCACCACCAGTCGGGAACCACGGGGTCGGTGTGGCCGTCGAGCAGACCCGGATCCGCGAGCACCTCGTCACGATGCAGCCCGGGCACGACCCGGAAGTCGATCGACTCCGGCTCGCTCACCAGCGCGAGCACTCTCCAGAGCGACCGGGCGTAGTGATCGGCACGGTCTGCTCCGTCCCATTCGTAGACCCCGCGGTAGCGGCCCTGCTCGTCGTCGGCGAGCCAGAGCTTGGAGACGAATCCCGGGAACCCCACGAACAGCGGGGTGTTCAACCAGCTCTCCCACCTGAACAGCACGTGTCCACGACCGCGGACCCGGCGGAGCCGGAAGGACACGACCAGAAGGCACGGCTCGACGGGTGGCCGTGCGACCACTGTCTCTCGGTACACCTCACCGGTGGTCCCGTCGGCGAACCGGAGTCGGCGTCCCACGTTGCCGCGCGGCCAACGCACGACCCCGGTGGCCAGCATTCGCGCCGACTCGGCGACACAGCGTGCCACCGCACGCCACGCCACCGAGAGCGGCAGCGGTCCTGATCGGGAGCCAACGGGGTCCGAGTTCTGTCCGTCCGTGTGCATCAGCGGATCCTCTCGTCCAAGGGGTGACGACGTAGTGCTTCCAAGGCAACGCGACGACGTCGTGCCCGACCAGGCGCCAAGGTCCTGCCCGCCAGGATCAAAAGACCCTCCCCCTGCCGCCGGATGCGGCACGACGATGAGTGAGGAGGAGGTCACCATGACGATCACCACAACCCGCAGGCCACGAACCCGGGCGCGCCGCTCCGGGTACGTCGTTGCCGTCCTGGTCAACCTGATCCTGGCCTGGCTCATCGCCGTGTGGCCAGGATGGGACGTCGTACCGTTCCTCACCGAGGAGACCACCGAGGTGCTGCCGTTCGTCTACGCCTCGATCACGACCGGCGTACTGGTCAATCTCGTGTACGTCGCCGACGATCGGCCGCCGGTGAAGGCCACCGGTGAGCTGGTCAACGCGCTGGTCGGATTCGTGTCCGTGACACGGATCTGGCAGATCTTTCCTTTCGACCTCGGGCAATGGGCCGGCTGGGATTGGCTCATCTACATCGCGCTGGCCCTCGGCGCTTTCGGCACCGCGATCGGTGCGATCGTCCAGGTCGTCACCCTGGTCCGCATCGCCTTGGGGCAGCAAGGCGAACGGCTGTGATGGACGGGACCGATCCCTGGACCCTCGGGCTGCTGTCCTCCCCGGAGCCGTCTGTGGCGTGGCGCGCGCACCGGCTGCTCGCCGGGATCGGTGACGACGACGCCGCCCAACAGCAGCGCCGCAGACTGGTGGCCGAGAGCGACAACGTCAGGCGGATGTTGGCCCATCGCCGCCCCGACGGCACGATCCGGAAGGGCCACGAGACCAGCGCCTACCGCAAGTGGCAGGGCCCGCACTGGACGCTGGCCGGACTCGCCGAGCTCGGCTATCCGCCTGGCGACACCACTCTGAGCCCGCTGGTCGACCAGGTCTTCGACTGGCTGCTCGCTCCCCGCCACCTCCGCCCACCCTCGACCGCGATGCTGCCGGGCCAGGACGACCGGATCAGACGCTGCGCCTCCCAGGAGGGCCTGGCCGTGTGGTACCTGCACGAGCTGGGACTGGCCGACGAGCGCACCGAGATCCTCGCCGCACGGCTGGTCGAGTGGCAGTGGCCCGACGGCGGCTGGAACTGCGACAGGAAACCCGCCGCCCACACCTCCTCGGTCCAGGAGACCCTGCTCCCGCTGCGCGGCCTGGCCCGCCACCACCGGTCCGCCTCGACCGCACATCAGGTGCGGCTGGCGGACGCCGTGGACCGGGCAGCCGAGTTCCTGCTGGAGCGTCGCCTGCTGTGGCGGCGCCGCGACGGCGCCCCCATCAGCCCCGACTGGGGAGGCGACCCTCTGCGCATCCAGTGGCCCATCCGGTTCTACGACGTCCTCATCGCCCTGACCGTGATGGTCGAGACCGGGCACATCGGCGACTCCCGCTGCGCCGACGCGCTGGCTCTGCTGGAGAGCAAACGGCTCCCTGACGGTGGCTACCCTGCCGAGATCCGCACCGCCCGCACCGTCGACGTCATCACCAGCGACGGCACCTTCGCCGACTGGGGACCCACCGGACGAACCCGACCCAACCCCTACGTCAGCATCGATGCCACCTGGGTCAGCCTGCAGTCCAGGCTGACGCCCTCGACCTGACCGGGTCTCTCCTCCTCGGGGGTATCGTCAGGCGCTCCGCTGGGCGGCAGGACGGATGACGATCTCGTTGACGTCGACCCCGGCCGGCTGGGCGATCGCATAGCTGACCGCGCCGGCGATGGCATCCGCAGGGATGCTAGCGGCCCGGTACGCCTCCATCGCGGCCGACGCAGCCGGATCGGTGATGTGCTCGGCGAGCTCGGTCTCCACCACTCCGGGCGAGATCGTGGTGACTCGGATGCTCGGATCGGACTCGAGTCGCAGGCCCTCGGTGAGCGCCCAGGCGGCGTACTTGGTGGCCGAGTAGACCGCCGAGGTGGGAACGACCTCGTGGGCACCGATGGACGCGATCGTCACCACGTGGCCGCCGCCCTGCTCCTTGAAGTGCGGGAGGGCGGCAGCGATACCGTGCAGAAGGCCCCTGACGTTGACGTCGAGCATGCGGTCCCACTCGTCGACCAGCAGCGCGTCGAGCCGCGACAGCAGCATCACGCCAGCGTTGCCGACCACGACGTCGAGGCGTCCGTGGTCCGCCACGACGGAGTCGACCAGAGCGGCCACCGCTGCCCGGTCGCTGACGTCGAGCCCACGGGCCTCGGCGCTGTGTCCGCTGTCTCGGAGCTCGGCGGCGACCGCCTCGAGACGCTCCGTACGCCGAGCGGTCAGGATCACATGATGGCCCTCGGCAGCCAGGCGGCGAGCGGTCGCCTCACCGATTCCACTGCTGGCACCGGTGACCAGGACTGTCTTGGACGACGTGAGCTTCTTGGTTTCTGTCACGCCTCAAACCTGCGGCCATCGATGTCCACCATGAAGGCCGCGCTGTGCCTGGGAGCAGCGCACCCACCCATCGGCGCCTCGTACGCCCTAGCATCGAAGCCATGGCCTCGACTCCTCTTGGTGACTATCTGCGCAGTCGGCGCGCCCGCGTGAGCCCCGACGACGTGAAGGTGCCGAGCATCGGCGTACGCCGGGTCCCTGGTCTGCGTCGGGAGGAGGTCGCGATGCTGGCCGGAATGAGCGTCGACTACTACGTCCGCCTGGAACAGGGCCGCGAACGTAACCCGTCGACCCAGGTGCTCGACGCGCTCAGCCAGGTCTTCCGCCTCGACGATGAGGCCCGGCTGCATCTTTACCGGATCGCCGGGCTGGCACCGGCATCGTCCCGCGCGATCCTCCCCGAGCGCATCGACCCCCAGCTGCTCCAGCTGCTGGAGCTGTGGCCGAGCACCCCTGCCCTCGTGCTGGGCCGGGCCTACGACGTCCTGGCCGGGAACCGTCTGGCGTACGCCCTCTTCGACGGGTTCCATCACGGCGCGAACCTGCTCGTCAAGGTGTTCCTGGACCCCACAGCGCGCACCTTCTACCCCGACTGGGAGCAGGTTGCAGCGAACACGGTGGCGGGCTTCCGCCTCCTCCACAGCGACGCCCCGCACGACCCACGCATCCGCGAGGTCCTGAGCACCCTCAGCGAGCAGAGCCCCGACTTCACGCAACTGTGGGCCCGACACGATGCGCGCGGCAAGCGCCACGAGTCCAAGCGGTTCCACCATCCTGACGTCGGCGAGGTGACGCTTCGGATGGAAGCCTTCGACGTCCGTTCCAGCCCCGGGCAGCAGCTCGTCGTGTACCACGCCGACCCCGGCTCACCCAGCGCCGAGGCGCTGCGGCTGCTGGGCACTCTGGATGCGACCAGAGCCGAGGAACAGAAGGCCCGCTGATCGCGGCACGCGGCTCAGCCGCCTTGCACCCGGCCTCGGGCACATCCGATGACTTCCCCGAGGTCGACACCGTAGGTCGGCCCGGCGGTCTGTTCGTACGCTTCGAGCCGACCCGCTGCCCGATCGATCAGGCGCGCGGCACCGACGGCGTTGCCGCGCTCGTGGTGGGTCAGCCCCACGCACAGCTGAGCCAGCCCCTGCCACAGCTCGCGCTCGTCCTCAGGGCACGACTTCCACCGGACCTCGAGGGCCTCGTGGGCCGCGAAGGGGCGACCGTCGTCGAGCAGACTGCGGGCGTACGCCAAGGTCTCGTCGGGAGGTAACGGCTCCTCGGAGATCGGCTCGACGCCGACCTCGCCGTACGGCAGCGGACGTCCGAGCGCGTCGCGCGGTCGAGCCTGCTGCGCACGCCCTTGATCGTTCCGATCGCGATCGCTCACCATGTCAGCCTCCTCGGCTCCCACCATACGGACCCGCGTCACCTCGATGGCGTCGACCGGGGAGCCGCGGTTCAAAATGCACGAAGGGCCCCGACTGCAGAAGCAGTCGGGGCCCTTCGAGTTAAATCAGGAGACGCGGACGTTCTCAGCCTGCGGGCCCTTGGGGCCGGCGGTGACGTCGAACTCGACCTTCTGGTTCTCGTCGAGCGACTTGTAACCGTTGGTCTGGATAGCGGAGAAGTGAACGAACACGTCCTCGCCGCCACCGTCCTGCGCGATGAAGCCGAAGCCCTTGTCAGCGTTGAACCACTTGACAGTTCCCTGAGCCATGATCTTGTTCCTTTGTTCGGTGCCGGGACACTGTGCCCCGAGCTGCTGAAGACATCCACACCTGAGCTGATGTCCAGCGAACCGAAAACCAGAAGTAAAAGATACAAGCCGCGACTTGGTGTGCGGCCAGGACGGCTTTTATGCCCGTCCCTTCAACAAGACCAACTGTAGCGCATCTGCCCCAGGTTCGGGGTTTCGACGTTCTTCGGCGCGGCGATCAGGACTGCGCGGCCTCCCTGCTCGGCCCTTCGACACCGGCATCGAGCAACCGGACGGTCTCGTCGAACTCGGCCTCGATGGCCGGGTTCGCCCTGTACGTCAGCAGGCTGACGACCACCGCGACGATCGAGTTGAGGACGAAGCCCGGCACGATCTCGTACATCTGCGAGCTGAGCGCGTCGATGTTGCCCCACACGACGACCGTCACCGCGCCGACCACCAGACCGGCCAGAGCGCCGGCCGCGGTGAGCTTCCGCCACCACAGCGACAGCAGGATGATCGGGCCGAAGGAGGCGCCGAAGCCCGCCCAGGCGTAGGCGACCAGATCGAGCACGGTCCCGCTCTTCGGCCAGGCCAGCACGGCCGCCACGATCGCGATCGCAAGCACGGCGAGCCGGCCGAACATGACCAGCTGGCGGTCGGACGCGTCGCTCTTGAAGACCGCCTTGTAGAGGTCCTCCACCAGGGCCGAGGAGGTCACCAGGAGCTGCGAGGAGATCGTGCTCATGATCGCCGCGAGCACCGCGGCGAGCATGACGCCCGCGACGAGCGGGTGGAAGAGGACCTGGCCCAGGGCGATGAAGACCGCCTCCGGGTCCGTGAGCGTCGCGTCGGGGTTCTGCTGGTAGTAGGCGATGCCCACCAGGGCGGTGCCGACCGCGCCGAAGAGGCTCAGCAGCATCCAGCCGATGCCGATCCGCCTCGCAGCGGCGGCCTCTCCGGCCGTACGCAGGGCCATGAACCGGACGATGATGTGCGGCTGACCGAAGTAGCCCAGACCCCACGCCAGAGCGGAGACGACACCGAGGAAGGTCGCCCCTTCGACCATGCTCAGCCGCGCCGGGTCGACGGCACGGATGCTGTCCAGGGTCTCGGACGGCCCACCGGTCACGAAGACACCGACCACAGGCACCAGGATCAGGGCGAGCAGCATGATCGTGCCCTGCACGAAGTCGGTGTAGGAGACCGCGAGGAAGCCACCGAAGAGCGTGTACGCCACCACGACCGCGGCGACCACCAGCAGGCCGGTGTGGAAGTCGGTGTCGAAGGAGCTCTCGAAGAAGACGCCGCCGGCGACCAGGCCCGAGGAGACGTAGAAGGTGAAGAAGACCAGGATCACCAGACCGGAGGCGATCCGGAGCAGTCGCGAGCTGTCCTTGAGCCGGCTCTCCAAGAAGCTGGGCACGGTGATGGAGTCGCCCGAGACCTCCGTGTACGTCCGCAGCCGCGGCGCCACGATCTTCCAGTTGAGCCAGGCGCCGACGGTCAGGCCGACAGCGATCCAGCCCTCCATCAGCCCGGACGCGTAGATCGCGCCGGGAAGGCCCATGAGCAGCCAGCCGGACATGTCTGATGCACCCGCACTCAGCGCACTCACCATCGGGCCGAGTCCACGGCCGCCCAGCATGTAGTCGTCGAGGTTCGAGGTGCGCCGGTACGCCCAGGCGCCGATGCCGAGCATGGCGACCAGGTAGGCCAGCAGCGCCAGCACTTGGAAGGTCAGGTCTGACATCAAGGACTCCTTGATCGGGGGATTCCGGAGAACCTAAACCGTGAGCCACCTCACCAGCGACGGACACCTGTCATAAACCTGAGGTCCACTCTCTGTACAGATGTCTAAGACACGGGCCTCCCAGTCTCCATACGTGTTGCCGCCGGGGACGCGCGCTCGACAAACGTTATGCAGTTCGCTTGAATCAATAGACATTTGCTCAACGCCCCTGGAGGGCACGTGCGCCCCGAACTGCTAGACGTCATCGACGACATATCCCGGCTGTTGGACCACCCGGTCACGCTGGAAGACCGCGACTTCAACCTGGTCGCGTTCAACTCCCACGAGTCGCAGATCGACGACGTACGCCAACGCTCGATCCTCGAACGCAAGTCCACCACCGAGGTTCGCCGGTGGTTCGAGGGGTTCGGGATCGCTACCGCGACCTCCCCGGTCCGCACCCCCTCCTCCCCCGAGCTCGGTGTCCTGGGACGCCTCTGCCTGCCGGTGCGCTGGAACGACGTCACCTACGGCTACCTGTGGGCGATCGACGAGAGCCGGGAGATCGACGATGCCGCGCTGCCCGCGGCGATGGTGATCGCCGAACGGGCCGGCGCCTTGATGGCGCAGCAGGCGCGCACCCGCGAGGACCTCGGGTTCCGGCTCCGCGACCTGCTCTCCAGCGACGTGGACACGGCCGAGCAGGCGGCCGACGAGATCGCCGCCCGACGCATCATCGGCCGCGGTGTCCCGGTCACCGCCATCGAGCTGCGTCTGGTCCGCCAGACAGCCGCCCCGGTGCCGATGAACCTGTGGACACTGCCCCGCTCGGTGATCGCCTGGACCGGCGCGAACCACACCACCTTGCTGATGCCGCTGCCCGGCCACGATCTCACGCCCGCCTACGACCTGGCCCAGCGCGCCCGCGAGCTCTATCTGGAGCGCCTCGACCCCGATGCCGAGACCGACCTGGTGGCCGGCATCGGGGCACCACGTGATGACCTGGCACAGTTTCGCGACAGCTGGCGGCAGGCACGTCTCGCCGCTCGCGTGCTCGAGTCCGTACCCGAGCGTCGGCCCGCGGCCGCTTGGCCCGATCTCGGCATCTACCGCCTCCTGGGCTGCGGCCCCGACAGTGTCCTCGCCGACGCGGTGCTGGATGCCCCCGTGCGGCGACTGCTGGAGCAGGGCGACGCCGAGCTGCGCCGCACCGCCCTGACGTATCTGCAACATGGCAACAACGTGCAGAAGACCGCTGCCGCCCTCAACGTCCACCGCCAGACCGTGTATTACCGGCTGGAACGCATCGCCTCGATCTCGGGACTGGATCTGACCCGAGGCGAAGACCTGCTGCGGCTTCACCTCGCCCTGACCCTGGCGCCGGTACTGCACCCCCGAGCCCAGACAATCTGACCAGTTCGACGCACCGCCTGGAGGGTGACCAAAGCCCCTCGCTGATCCCACTTTGGGCCCTGCCGGCCCGACGCCTCGACACGCGACAGTCGTACAGACAACGCAGCGCGAGGGGGAATGGCATGCAGGCAGTCATCGACGGAGAGATCCGGGCCTTCACCGACTACGAACATGCCTGCCGCGACTTCACCTGGGAGTCGGTGCGTGCAGGACTCCCGGACGTACCCGGCGGCCACGGGCTGAACATCGCCCACGTCGCCGTCGATCGGCACCTGACCGAGGGGCGCGGCGACGTGGTGGCGATCAGGTGCGTGGCCGAGGACGGCACGTTCGAGGACCTGACCTATGCCGAGCTGGCGGGACGTACCAGCCGCTTCGCCAACCTCCTGGCCGATCTCGGCGTGGAGAAAGGTGATCGGGTGATGAGCCTGCTCGGCCGGCAGCCCGAGCAGTACGTCGTCGCGCTCGGAACGCTCAAGCACACCGCGGTCTTCGCGCCGTTGTTCTCCTCGTTCGGGCCCGAGCCGATCCGCGACCGGGCGTCGCTCAGTGGTGCCCGGGTGCTGGTCACCACGCCGCAGCTCTACCGGCGCAAGGTGGCACCGATCCGCGCCGACCTGCCGCGACTCGAACATGTGCTGGTGGTCGGCGACACCGCCGTCGAGGGAACGATCGCGCTCGACCCGGCGCTGGCCGCCGCATCGCCGGACTACTCGATCCCCCGGACCGATCCCGAGGACATGGCCCTCCTCCACTTCACCAGCGGCACGACCGGCAAACCCAAGGGAGCCGTGCACGTCCACGAGGCCGTGGTTGCACACCACGCCACCTCCTCCTTCGCGCTGGACCTGCACGAGGGCGATGTCTTCTGGTGTACGGCCGACCCAGGCTGGGTGACCGGCACGTCGTACGGCATCATCGCGCCGCTCACCCATGGCGCCACCCTGATCAGCTATGCCGGTGAGTTCGACGCCGGCGCCTGGTACCGGTTGCTCGAGCAGCAACGGGTCAATGTCTGGTACACGGCGCCCACCGCGCTGCGCATGCTCGTCAAGTACGGCACCGAGCTTCCTCGGCAGCACGACCTCTCCGCGCTGCGGCACATCGCGAGCGTCGGTGAGGCGCTCAACCCCGAGGTGGTGCTCTGGGGCCGCGAGGCCTACTCCCTCACGGTGCACGACAACTGGTGGCAGACCGAGACCGGCGCGATCATGATCAGCAACTACCCGGGCACGGAGGTACGTCCCGGCTCGATGGGCCGGCCGATGCCGGGCATTCGGGCTGCGGTGCTGACCCGCGGGGACGATGGCCGGGCCGCGATCGTCGACGGATCCGCCCAAGAGGCAGGCACCGACGAGGTCGGCGAGATCGCCCTGCGGACGGGGTGGCCCTCGATGTTCCGTGGCTATCTGAACGACCAGCAGCGCTACGAGTCGTGCTTCGCAGGCGGCTGGTACCTCACCGGCGACCTGGCCCGGGTCGACGCCGACGGCTACTTCTGGTTCGTCGGCCGGGCCGACGACGTGATCAAGTCCGCAGGACATCTGATCGGGCCGTTCGAGGTCGAGACCGCACTGATGGAGCACCCCGCCGTGCTCGAGTCCGGGGTCATCGGCAAGACGGACCCGGTGGCGGGTGAGGTCGTCAAGGCATTCGTCACGCTCAAGCCCGACTTCGAGCCATCCGATGATCTCGCCCTGGAGCTGCTCGCCTTCGGGCGTCGGCGTCTCGGCGGCCTCGCACCGAGGGAGATCGCGTTCGACCAGCACCTCCCGCACACCAGCAGCGGCAAGGTCATGCGCCGGCTGCTGAAGGCGCGCGAGCTCGGCCTGCCCGAGGGCGATCTGTCCACCCTGGAGCGGCCGTCATGACCACCCTGCGCCGCTCCCCACAGACACGCTCTCCGCAGGAAAAGGACACCGCCGTGGCCAAGCACAGGGCCGAGCTGCTCCGCACGATGCTGACCATCCGCCGCTTCGAGGAGCGGTGCGCCGAGCTGTACAGCTCCACCAAGATCCGCGGGTTCCTGCATCTGTACGTCGGTGAGGAGGCGATCGCCACCGGTGTCGTCTCCACGTTGGCTTCGGACGACGCGATCGTGTCGACGTACCGGGAGCACGGCCATGCGCTGGCCCGCGGCGTCCCGATGGATGCGGTCATGGCGGAGCTGTTCGGCAGGCAGACCGGCTGCAGCCGCGGCCGCGGCGGATCGATGCATCTGTTCCACAGGCCCAGCGCGTTCGTCGGCGGCAACGCGATCGTCGGCGGGGGCATCCCGTTGGCGGTCGGCCTGGCCCTGGCCGACAAGCTGCAGGGCCGCGACCGGGTGACCGTGTGCTTCTTCGGTGAAGGCGCCGCGGCGGAGGGCGAGTTCCACGAGTCGCTCAACCTGGCCAGCCTGTGGCAGCTCCCGGTGCTCTTCTGCTGCGAGAACAACCGGTACGCGATGGGCACCGCGCTCGCCAAGGAACACGGCCGGGCCGACCTCGCGCTGCGCGCCTCGTCCTACGGCATCGTCGCCGCACCCGTCGACGGCATGGACGTACTCGCCGTCGAGCGCGCGACCCGCCTGGCGGTCGACGGGATCCGGACCGGGGGTGGGCCGCACTTCCTCGAGCTGGAGACCTACCGGTTCCGGGCGCATTCCATGTACGACCCGGACCGCTACCGGGACAAGGCGGAGATCGAGGCCTGGAAGAAACGCGACCCGATCGACGCGCTTCAGAAGGTGATGCGAGCCGACGGCCAGCTCACCGACCAGGCGCTGGGCGAGATGGAGGCCGAGATCGCCGCCGAGATCGACCTGGCCGTCGCAACCGCAGAGGAGGGCCCACTGGAGCCGGTCGACGGCCTGACCCGATTCGTGACCTCGGACAAGGAAGCGTCATGACCACGACGACCGCGCTGGAGACCACCTACCGCGACATGCTCCGGGAGGCGCTGCGCGAGGCGCTCCGCGAGGACGACCGGGTGTTCCTGCTGGGCGAGGATGTCGGTGACTACGGCGGCTGCTTCGCGGTGAGTCTCGGCCTGATCGAGGAGTTCGGTCCCGAGCGGATCCGGGACACCCCGCTCTCCGAGTCGGCCTTCGTGGGCGCCGGCATCGGGGCGGCGATCGGCGGGATGCGACCGATCGTCGAGGTGATGACCGTCAACTTCAGTCTGCTCGCGCTCGACCAGATCATGAACACGGCCGCATCGATCCTCTACATGTCCGGCGGCCAGTACAACGTACCGCTGGTGATCCGGATGACCACCGGCGCCGGACGACAGCTCGCCGCCCAGCACTCGCACAGCCTCGAAGGCTGGTACGCCCACATCCCGGGCCTTCGGGTGCTCGCACCGGCCACGCTCGAGGACGCCCGCGGCATGCTCGCCCCCGCCCTCGCCGACCCCGACCCCGTGCTGATCTTCGAGCACGGCTCGTTGTACGCGTTGAAGGGAACAGTCGCCGCGGATGCCGGCCCCGTCGACATCGACCACGCCGTCATCCGTCGACCAGGCACCGACCTGTCGCTGATCGCCTACGGCGGCACCCTGCACAAGGCTCTCGAGGCCGCCGACATCTTGGCCGAGGACCAGATCTCCGCCGAGGTCATAGACCTGCGCACCTTGCGCCCGCTCGACGACGCGACGATCATCGATTCGGTACGCCGCACCCATAGCGCGGTCATCGTGGACGAAGGCTGGCGCAGCGGCAGCCTCTCCGCCGAGATCACGGCCCGGATCATGGAGCAGGCCTTCTACGACCTCGACGCCCCGGTGCAACGGGTCTGCACCGCCGAGGTGCCGCTCCCCTACGCCAAACATCTGGAAGACGCCGCCCTCCCGCAGACCGAGGACATCGTCGCCGCCGCCCGCAAGGTTCTGAGGTGAACCATGGCTGACTTCACGATGCCTTCGCTCGGAGCCGATATGGACGAGGGCACACTCCAGGAGTGGCTGGTCAAGCCCGGCGACACCGTCCACAAGGGCGACGTAGTCGCCGTGGTCGACACGTCCAAGGCGAACATCGAGGTGGAGTCCTTCGTCGAAGGCGTCGTCCAGCAGCTGCTGGTCGAGCCGGGAACGACGGTCCCCGTCGGGCAGGTCCTCGCGGTTCTCGGAGACGACATCTCCGCAGCGCCATCTCCCGAGACATCCATCACGACGCCGGCCGAAACCGAAGCGCCACCTGTCGCACCACCTGTCGCACCACCTGCCGCACCAGCGACCGCCGAGGTCGACGCCACCGACGCTGCCGCCGAGCGACCTCAGTCGGTCCGCGTCACGCCGTTGGCACGGCGCCTCGCCGCGGAGCTGGGCGTCGACCTCCGCACCGTGACGACGGCGGACGGCGCGCCGATCCGCGCCAAGGACGTACGCGCCGCGGCAGCACCCTCACCCGCAGCGCCCTCCCCGGCTCCGGCGGCGCCTGTTCACGAGGAGCCGGTCCACGAGGAGCCGGTCCACGAGGAGCCGGTCCACGAGGAGCCGGTCCACGAGGAGCCCAGCCCGGCGCAGCAGCCGTCCAAGGCAGAGGCGACGCGCACGGTGATCGCCCACCTGATGAGCCGCTCGAAACAGGAGATTCCCCACTACTACCTCTCGACCACGGTCGATCTCGCGCGCTCGCTGGACTGGCTGCACGAGCGCAACCGTGCCCTCGACGTCAGCCAGCGGTTGGTGCCGGCGGCGCTGATGTTGAAGGCGACCGCCCTCGCCGCGCAGGCGACGCCGACGATGAACGGGTTCTGGGTCGACGGCGGCTTCAGACCCGGAGGGCCGGTTCACCTGGGCATCGCGATCTCGCTCCGAGGCGGTGCACTGATCGCCCCCGCGCTTCACAACGCGGCCGACCTGCCCATCGAGGATCTGATGGCGGGCATGCGCGACCTCGTGGCTCGCGCCCGCACGGGCCGCCTGCGCGGCAGCGAGCTCAGCGACTCGACCATCACCGTCACCAACCTCGGCGAACAGGGCGTGGAGACGGTGTACGGGGTCATCTACCCGCCGCAGGTGGCGGTGGTCGGCTTCGGCCGCGTCGTGGATCGGCCGTGGGCGGTCGACGGGCTGATCGGCGTACGTCCGGTCACGACCCTCACCCTCGCGGGCGACCATCGCGCCACCGATGGCTTCACCGGCGCCCGCTTCCTCGCCGACATCGAGCAACGGCTACAACACCCGGAGGAGCTATGACCCACGACGCCATCACGATCTCTCCCGACGCCGCCCGGGCCGCGATCGCCGCGGCGATCAGACGGATCGTCCCCGATGCCGACCTCGACACCCTGGCTGACGACGCGCCGATCCGTGCCGAGCTGGAGCTCGACTCGCTCGACTTCCTCTCCTTCGTCGAGCTCCTCAGCGGCGCGACCGGTATCCGGATCGACGAGTCCGACTACCCCGAGCTCGCGACGATGACACGCGCCATCGCGTTCCTGACTGTCCGTGGAGCCAACGGCAACGCCAACAAAGAGGAGTAGCCGCCCCGCAGACATCCTCGCGACCAGCATGGAAACCACGCAAGCATCCACCGAAGGAGAGAGCCTCATGCATGCATTGCCGGGTGACCGGATCGTGATCCGGTCCCACCACATCGGGGAGCCGATCAGGGACGCGGAGGTGCTCGAGGTCGAGCACGAGGACGGCAGTCCGCCATATCGAGTGCGCTGGTCTGACACCGGCCACGAGGCCCTGTTCTTCCCAGGGCCGGACGCGTTCGTCGACAACGAGCATCGCAAGAGCAACATCGACGACCGCAACGCCCGGGACGACGTCTAGCCACGCAGCGTCCCTCCGGGTGAGGACTTGTGGGCGTAGGTGCGAAGGCCGTCCTCGGACGCCGGCGTACCCGGACTGACGCGAGTCGCCGACCGCAGAGAACGACCCCGACATCGGTGGACACACAACGCACGCGCCGGGTCCAGAAATGGGGTCACCCAGGACCTGTTACGCCAGGTCCTGGGTGACTTCGAGGTGGTGCGTGACACCGGGTTCGAACCGTCCGGTGCCGGCGGTGGCGCGCGCTCGTCGGCCTTCTCGCAACAGGCGATGTCACCAGTCCGCCGGTCAACCCGCCAACGGCTCTCCCGCCGACCCCCGACGGCGCTGGGTGAGGCGTTCACCCAGTCGAAACTGTCGGTCCCAGTTGGGGCTGTACTCAACCCCGCACAGAGCCAGGACTCGCACCAAGGACTCGCGTGTCTCGTCGCTCGGTTCCACCCCTAAGCCGTTGCGCAAGCGGTCCTCGCACTCGCTGTACCAGCGCAACGCCATTCCCAGCTCGCTGCAGTTGCCATGCATCTCCATCATGAGGCGGTACATCTCCTCGTTGTACGGATCCAACGAGACGACCCGCTTGCACAGGTCGATGGCTGCCAGCTCCCTGCCCTCGGCCACCGCGATCACGATCAGGCCGTTGAGGACCTTGACGTACAGCGATTCAGCCCACATGCGCTCCTCCCGGGCCCACTCAGACTCATCATCGGGCAGGAACGGCCCATGATAAAGAGCTGCGGCCTCGGCATAGGTGGCCTTGGCCAGCCCCACGTCCCCGGCTTCAGCAGCTGCCGCCGCGGACTGTGCGAGCGTCGAGAAGTCTGTGATGTCGACACAGACATCGTCAGTGACCAGCTCATACCCGAAGTCCACGTATCGCACCTCAGCCACCGGGACGCCCGCCTGCTTCTCGCACTCCCGGAGCACCCTGCGCAGCGCGTGAACGGCGACCTTCAACGATGCGTTGCCGCCCCCACTGCTTCCCTCCGGCCACAGGACATCAACCAGCTGACTCTTCGGGATCACTCGCCCTCGTCGCATCGCGAGGTACTGAAAGAGCTTTCGTGTCTTCCCCGCCCGCAAGCCTGCTGCAGGCACCCCTTGCACGCGCACCTCAGAAGTGCCCAGCATCTTGACTTCCAAACTTCGACCTGTCATCTGCTCCCCTGAGACGTCCGGCTCGATCATGGCCCCGAGAACGCCACTGGCGAAAGTGTTGCGACTTTGGTTACATACTTCCACCCTGCACTACGCCGGGGCATCGCGGAACTGTTTTACGGAAGAACGTTTGGCTCTCTTGGTTGAGACTTCGTCACAGCGCCGCGGCCAGGCCGCGCGGCGTCGGCTGGTCGACCAACATCACGAAGTCCATCTCGACACCGAACTCGGACTCGGCACGCTCGATCAACATCGCCGCCTGCAGGGACCCACCACCGAGCTCGAAGAAATCGTCGTCGGCACCGACCGCCGCCAAGGCCAAGACGTCGGCGAAGAGCGCGCAGAACTGCTCTTCCCGCTCCCCCTCCGGTGCCGAGAACTGTGCGCTGAGGTCGGGGCGATCAAGCGGCTGCTGGCTCAACGTCAAGCGGTCGATCTTTCCGTTCCGGCCGGTCGGCAACGGTCCAGTGACGTACCTGCGAGGCACAGACGGCGATGGTAACCGCGTTTCCAGGTAGGTCCGTACAGCGTCGACGTCGATCTCGCTGTCACCGTCGATGTAGGCGACCAGCACCCGTGGCCCGTTGCCCGGCTCATGAGCAACGACCGCGGCCGCTGCAATCACGTCCAGCGACAAGAGCTCGTGCTCGATCTCCGCCGGCAGGACCCTGACGCCGTCGATCTTGACCTCGTCGTCGATACGGCCGACGACCTCCACCACACCGTCGGCACCGAATCGGGCCAGGTCTCCGCTGCGGTACAGCACAGGGAAAGGGTCCGAGTCGATCGGGTTCGCGACGAACTTCGTCGCCGCCTTGGCCTCGTCGTTCAGGTAGCCCTTGGACAGGCTCCTGCCTGATATGCACAGCTCGCCGATCACTCGGCGGGGTACCGGGTTCAGCTCGGAGTCCAGCACGTATATGTTCACGTTCCGCACGGGCCGCCCGATGGGCACCGCGGACAGCCGTTCGCGTGGGACATCGCGCACCAGCCGGGTCGCGTCGCACAACGACACGACGTTGGCCTCGGTGGACCCGTACACGTTGAGCACCTGATAAGGGCTGCGGATCGTGGGCCACACGCCCAGGCGTTCACCCGCCACTCGCAGCGAGCGGAAGGATTCCGATACTCCTGAGTCGAGCTTGATCATCTGCTCAGCGAGGGCCGTCGGCATCTGGGCGTGGGAGACGCCGTGCTCTTCGATCCACGTCCACGCCGTACGTGGATCGCTGCCCAAGCCGTCGGGGGCGACGACCACCGTCGCTCCCGTCCACAGGCTGGGGAACAGGTCCACCTGGACCAGCCCGACCCCAGGAGGGCAGAACCACGACGCCCGTGAGTCCGAACCCAGTCCCGACGCCGCTGCGATCGCGACCGCGGTGTTGGCCATCGGCCCGTGCCTCAGCTCCACCGCCTTCGGCGTCCCCGTCGAACCGGACGTGAACGCGATGTGGCTGGTGGCATCGGGGTCCAAGGGGGGCGAAACCTTCTGCTCGACGTGCAGATCGATCGTCGAGTCGTCGATATCCATGTCTACTTCGATGAATCGCAAGCCGGCCGCAGCGACGCTGCGTCGCACGGAGTCAGTGCTGCAGTCTCCCACCACAACAACGGTCCGCGACTGGCGTAGCTGCGCCTCCACCCGCGCCGGCGGGAGGGAAGGGTCGATCAACACCACGGGGCAATCGGCCAAGAACGCGGCCAGCTGGGCCACCGCACTCTTCGTACCCCTCCCCAGCGCCACCGCCACCGGCTCGCGCGGCTGTGCGTGTCCGGCGATGAGCCGCGCGTTCGCCACCGCCAACCTCGCCAGCTCGTCATAGCTGGTCGAACGCCCGCCCTCCTCGATGGCGCACTTCGACGGGCTCTCCAGTGCATGTCGCAGCACCGCCCTCCACACCCCGAACGTGGGCCCCGGTTCAACCGGCCCCGTCCCGACCGCCAGCTCGTCCCGGGCCACGGAACCGGCCCGCTCTGCGGCCCCAGCCTCTCCCAGCAGCTGAGCCACCAAGGCCGCGAAGCCGCGCACCTCCTCCGTTCCAGCCATCGGACCGCGCCCCACGAACTTGACCAGGTCCGCGGTCCGCTCCACCGACATCGTCGCGGCCGGCGATCGGACCACCCCGTCCGTGATCAGCTCGACATCCACCTGAACGCCGGAGACGGCACTCCTCGGCTGCTCGCGATATCCGTCGTCGCGAACGCAGGTCCACGCCCCCTCGGCATCGTCTATCTCGACCACGCCATCAGGCCGATAGCGGGTAGCGACTCTGGTGAGGAGCTCGCGCGCACCGCGGGGGCTGATCGCGTCCCATACAGGGGTGCGGAGAGTCGTCTGGTGAGTGTTCACGTTCGCACGTCCGTTTCCGTGACTCGAAGTGTCGGAAAAATGCTGCTGAAGCCGGGACCGGTCGACGCGGACACGGAGTCGAGGAAGTTGCTCACGATCCGGTGACCGTCCCGGCTGCCATGGCTCTCGGGATGGAACTGGACACCAACCGCCAGCGCGCCGACCTCGATGCCCATCACCACGCCGTCGTCGACGGCGTTGGCCACCACTCGAAGGCTCGGGCCGGCGGTTGCGGGATCAACCGCCAACGAGTGATAACGGGCGACCTTGGCCTCGGCAGGCACCCCGGCGAAGACCCCCGCACCCTCATGAACCACACCGGACACGCAGCCATGCCGAGGACGGTCGAGCTGTTCGATGGAGGCGCCGGCCAACAGACCCAGGACCTGGTGTCCCAGGCACACTCCCAAGACAGGCTTGGATCTCATCGTCGCCAACGCCACCGGCACATGGCACGACTGCGCTGGGTGCCCGGGTCCAGGTCCAAGGACCACGGCATCCGTGTGCGGGTCTGTGGCCGCTCGCAGAGCCGACTCGACACCTACCTTGTCCGGCCGGACCATCACCACCTCCGCGCCGGGTCGCCGAGCGACGTAGTCGGCAAGCACGTGCACGAAACTGTCTCTGGCGTCGACCACGAGGACCCTCATGAGCACGTCCTGACCGCTTGCCGGGGGCCGGAGAGCTTGGTCTGCACTTCCTCCCACTCCTTCGCCAAGGACGAGTCCCACAGCACACCGCCGGCAGCTCTGATCCGGCAACCCTGTGGCAGCACCTCCACCATGCGGATACAGATGGCCGAGTCGAATCGACCGTCGGAGTAGGCGCAACCGACCACGCCGGCGTAGGCACCGCGGGCCTCGGGTTCCAGGTCAGAGATGATCTCCATCGCCCGGAGCCGCGGAGCGCCCGTCATCGTCCCGGCGGGGAAGACCCTCCGCAGGGTTTCGAATGGGCCACGGCTGCGGTCCAGTCGCCCTGCCACGTGCGAGGCGAGATGAAATACGTTCCCGAACGCCTCCACCTCGAACTCGCTGCGCACCTCGACAGACCCGTCGACACAGGTGTTCGCGATGTCGTCGCGACACAGATCGAGCAGCATCAAGTGCTCCCCGAGCTCCTTGGCATCCTCCTTGAAGAGCGCCAACGTCGCCGAGTCCAGCTCCTCCACACCGGAGCGGCGCACCGTGCCGGCCAGCGGGTGAAGGTGCAGCTCCACCCCGTCGGACTTGGCGAAACACTCCGGACTCGCGCCCACCAACGTCCGTCCGTCGCTCAAGGGCCACATGAATGCGTAAGGAACCTGCGAACGGCTCGTGAGCTCGTCGAACAAGGCCCGAGGACAGATCGAACCCTGATGACCGACGCTGTGACTCAACACGACCTGGTAGGCCTCGCCTTGGGCGATGTGGTCGGTCACCGCTTCGAAGGCGGCCCGGTAGGCATCGGCGGGTTCAACGACTCCCTCGGGCACCGCAACAAGACTCACCGGCGTAACGGACGGAGCTTGCGGCCGCTCGGGACCCCCGCCGTCCATGCTGACCTCGTGGACTGCTTCGGGAAGCACCAGCTCCGCGAGCAAGGTGTCCTCTGTGACCCCCGGAGGGTAGGGGATCGAGTCATCGGCATGCGTGGCCTCGAACGCGAGGTGAAACAACACCGGGGTCTGCGTCGCGACCTCCCGGATGCCGGGGACCTCCAGCACCGCGTCGAACAGCACCCACGGCTGAGTCGTGAACCGTTCGCCCAGGGACCACCAGTCCCGGGTCAGCAGATGTTCGGGATCGAACACCTCGAATCTGTCCACGAACACAGACACCCGAAGCCTCACCCCACGAGCAAGCAGGGTGGGCGTGCTCGACGTCTGGTCGTGCAGCAACCACGTGTCACGCAACTTCTCGCCCTCGAGCCGGGACCACACGACCCGCTCGCCTGGACGCGTCATCGCGACGACCGTGAGTCGACGAGACGAGCAGTCTTCCAGCTCGCCGTCGCGCCAGTCTTGGTACGCGGGCTCAGTGAGTCGGTGAACTCCACCGTCAACGGCATCGCCAACAGCTCACCCAGTGCCTCACCGACTCCCGGCGTACGGTTCGCAGGATCAGGAACCAACAGCCGTAGCCGGGCCGCGGGCAGCTGGCTGGAGCCGGCGATGAGGACCTGGTAGCCCAAGCACCCTTGGACGTCCTTCAACGCCAAGCGTTCCACATCGTAGGCAGAGACCCGCCGACCGTCGCCCGTCAGGACCTGGTCAGCCACTCGTCCGAGAACCGTGAGCCTCCGCCCCGGATACTCATGGCAAGGATCGGTCTCCAACGCAACCAGGTCACCGGTCCTGAACCGGATCATCGGGCGCAGCCCCGGAACCAGGGACGTCACCACCAGCTCACCCTCGTGGCCCGCGGCAGGTGACCCGTCGTGCGGGTTCACCAACTCGAAGTGGTAGTTCAGCTCGTTCAGCCGCAGTGACCCGTCCGGCCAACCCGACGCGACGCACAGCGCCTCTTGGGACCCATACATCGCTGGCGATACCCGTGCCCCGGGCCAGAATGACTCCGCATTCGACCGGAAGTCAGGCGTGGACAACTCGCCCAACACCAAGAATCGCTTGATGGCGAAGTCTTCTGCGCTCAGTCCCGCGGCCGAGACGACCTCGGCCAGCTCCAACACCATCGACGGCGCGCACACCACATGCGTCACCTGCAGCTGCCTCAGAATCCGCAATGCTTTCGACAAGCCCACGCGGGGAGAATCCGGCCACAGCTTGACCTGTGGAACCCCCAGGGTGCGAGCCACCGACCCGAACACGTCACCGAAGGCGTAGAGCTCGCTCGGGCCCATGATCGCCACCACAGCGGGGCGCCCGTCCTCGGCCAGCATCGACGTCCACGCGCGGACCAGCGTGCGATTGCTGGCCCACACCTCCAGCTCTCCGCGAGGGCACGGCGTCGGCGGTCCGGTGGTGCCGGTCGTCTCGTAGTAGACCTCTGCCTCGGCGACGGAGCCAGCCAGGATGTTCATTCCGGCCTCGACCAGATCGGCCTTCGTGGTGAACTCGCCGGACCACCGCGGGCCCATCTGCTCGGCCCTCCGGGAGTAGAACACGGACTCGCGCGCGGTCAGCGCACGGACCTGCTCCAATCGCTCAGCTCGCCAAGATTCCAGGGTGGGCGAGCGCGGGTCCCCGTCCCAGCGGTTCTCCATGCTCTCCCACGCGCGTTTGAGAAACTCACGTCCTCGGTGCTTGGTTGAAGTCGCCACGCACCCACCGTGCCGGCCCGGGGTTGCCTTGCGGTTTCCAGGCAATCACCCAGCCATACCGTCGCTTAAGCCCCGAACCACCTCAGTCCTCGAGCCGGCGGGCTGCCGAGATCATGAGCCGGCCAGCTCCATGATGACCTGTGCCGTCTCCTCGGGGTGCGTGACCATCGGCCAGTGCCCCGTGGCCAGCGTGCGATAGTCCCAGCCGAGCTGGTCTGTGGGCACGTCCTCGACCGGGGGGTTCGTGACCAGGCACCGCACATAGGCCGCGCGCGCCACGTCTGCAGTCAACGGCTCCTTGATCGCCGCCTGCGTGTACGTGGCGATCGGCTGCCCGGCCAGCCGCGGTCTCATCCACGCGAAGTCAGCATCGCTGATGCCATGCCCCGGATAGAGCTGGTCGAGCTGCTCTCGCGTGAACCAGGGGATCGCCCCATCCTGCGCCAGACCCGTCATGAACGTGGCCACACCGGACCCCATGACATCGAACCAAGACTTGTTTGGCCTCGGCAGGATCGCGTCGATGAAGATCAATCGCCGGACACTGTGCGGTTGCCGCTCCAGTACGCCGGCTGCGACGTAACCGGCGAAGGAGTGGGCGACCAGCGTCGCCTCGGTGAGACCGGACAGCACCTCGCAGACGTCCTCGACCCACGCCTCCAGGTCGACGGCTTCGGCTGGGGTGGCATCACCGCCCGTGGTGCGCAGCCGTGGCGTCACGGATTGGAACCCATGGTCTGTCAAGAATGGCGTGACCCGGTCCCACGCCCAAGGGCCGAGTCCGCTGCCACCGATGAGCACGATGGGGTTGTTGGCATTCATGCGTTCACTCCTACGCAGTTGATGAAGTCGTCCAGGTCCGTGATGAACTCGGCAGCAGAATCGAGCGAGGCGACGTGGCCGCCACCGTCATGTGAATACCAGCCGACGAGGTTGTTCTCGCGTGCAGAAACAGCACGCCCGGCGAAGTCTCCGCTGCCGAACACACTCACCGCGGTCGGCACTCCCCCGGCGATGGCATCGACCTCTGCGGAGTCCATCGAGTAGATCCGCATACTGCTTCCGGCGCTGCCAGTCAGCCAGTAGAGGGTCGCATTGGCCAGAATGAAGTCCGTTCCGAGCCCGAAGTCGTCGCCGAGGTCGCCCTGCCACAGCTGGTATTTGTCGAGTTGCCAGGCGAGCAATCCGACTGGTGAGTCAGACAGCGCGTAGGCAAGCGAGTCAGGGCGACGGCTCTGCAGGTGAAGGTATCCGCCGCTACCTCCCACGAACTCCCGCAGTCTGCCCCAGACTGAACCGTCGTTCGCCCCTTCAGCCATGAACCCCTTCAGACCTGCACTGACATGAACGCCGATGACCCGGTCAGGTGCGATTGCGCCGACCGCGCGAGCCACCACCGATCCCCAGTCCTGTCCGTGGACGATGAACCGGTCGTGGCCCATTGCCGCCATCGCGTCAGCCATGAGCCGCGCGGTGTCGACGGCCGACCAAGGACCCAGCGGCAGCCGGGACGTACCGAATCCTGGCAGCGATGCCAGCACGACCTCGGACGCCAAGGCTTGTAGTGGCTCGATCACCCGGTGGAACGCGAGGAAGGAGGTCGGCCAGCCGTGCAGGAGCAGGATCGGGACTCGACCGGACCCCGGGAATCTGGCCACGTGCACGCCCCGGCCGTCGATGTCGAGAATGTCGTGGTCACCAAGCCCCGGACGCTGTGGTTGAGCGAGCCATCGCTCCCACTCGGAGACAAACCGTTCCACAGTCGATGCCGTGACACCGCGCGCCCGGCCGTCGGCGGGTGGCAGCACCGGCCATCGCGTCTCGCTCAGACGACGACCGAGTGCCTCCATACCTGGCCCCCCACCGGGGAGGGCAGCCACGAGAAGTTGGTAGCATGCTGTCACGTCGCCCACGTTAGGAAACTGACAGGAACCTGTCAAAAGGAGAGCATCATGACGGATGCCGATGTCGACGCGGCTCTACACGCCATCTTCGATGCGAATCGGATCCTGCGCGAAGCAAGTGAGCGAATCTCCGCAACCACAGGCCAAACGCACTCCCGCCGGATGGTCCTCCAAACTGCCGGCGACGGCGCCACCGTGCCGGACGTCGCCCGCAAGCTCGGCCTCCAACGCCAGAGTGTCCAGCGCGTGGCCGACGAGCTGGTCCGCGCAGGCCTGGCTCGCTACGACGAGAATCCTCGCCACCGACGGTCGCCGCTGCTCGCCACGACCGCAGCCGGCAAGGCCACACTGGCCACGATCCAGGCCATGCACCGCGAATGGGTGGAGGAGATCGAGACCGCCGCCGGCGAGGTCGATTGGCCCCGCCTTCGAGGGGAGCTCGACCGTATCGCGCGGGCTGTCGATGGCCTGCCCCAGGCACCCGAGTAGATCTCGGGCAGCCTCAGTACTGGCACGGATCACGCAGCGGGCCGCCGGCCGCGAGGTTGTCGAGGTTGGCGCACAGATCGTCGAGGTGCTGGTCGGGGAAGAAGTGGTCACCGCGGTATCCGGTCACTTCGAAGGGCCCGGTTGTGAGCTCGACCCACCGCTTGACCCCCTCGGGGTCGACGTCCCGGTCCTCGCGTCCGTAGCTGGCAGCGATCGGGCAGCTCACCGGCTCCAGGCCAGGCGCGTAGGTCTCGGCCAGAGCGAAGTCCGCACGCAGGACGGGCAGGAACATCGCCCGCAGCGAGGGCTCTGCGAACACCTCCGGCGGCGTTCCTCCCAACGTGCTGATCGCTGCGGCAAAGCTCTCGTCGTCGAGCTCGTGCCTCACGAGAGCGGGTGGTCGAACCGGGGCTTCAGCCGCTGCGACCCCGAGCCCGTCGACCTCGACGCCGCGTCGCTGCAGCTCCTTCACGGCAGCATGGGCGACGTAGGCGCCCAGACTGTGGCCGTGGAGCAGGAGCCTTCCGCGAGCGGCGAGAGCCTCCAGCTCGTCGCACAACGGGCCGATCAGCTGTGAGATGCGCGAGGCAAGGGGCTCGCCCAAGCGCCTTTCTCGGCCAGGGAGCACGACCGCCATCGCGCGGTGTGGACTGCTGAGCCTGCCCACGAAGCCGTACGCGCCGCGGCCGGCGGGCGGAAAGACCACGACCGTGGTCCCCGCCCGCCCGCCGGATATCTCATGCAGGAACCTTGCCTGCATCTGCACGACTTCCCCTCAGAACCAGTGACACGCTTGCGGCCGCAAGCACGAGGATGCCTGTGGACACCCACATGGCGCTTCCGATGGTGCTTTCGTCGAAGGCTCCATTCGTGCCCACCCCCAAGGCGATCGCCGTCAAGGTGGCCAGACCGATCGCCTGGCCCAGCTGCCCGAGTGTGGTGACGATGCCCGATCCCAGTCCAGCGTCTTGCATGGTCAGGTTCGTCAGTGCCGCGGTCTGTGCGGCCGGGAAGGTCACGCCGCCGCCGAGACCGACGAGGATCATGCCCGGCAAGAGACCTTCCCAGAAGCCGTCGCCGAAGGGTCGCGAGGCCAGGAGCGCCATGCCGACAGCAGCCATGCACAGGCCCGTCACCATGACGCCGCGGACGCCGACAGTGGGCATCCTCTTGATGGCCTGCTGGATGCCGATCATGAACACGATGCAGTAGGGCACCCACGCGAGTCCGTTCTGCAAGGGCGAGTAGCCCAGCAGCGCCTGCATGTACAGGACCAGCAGGAAGAACATGCCAGCGGTCGCTGCGTTGAGCAGGCCCAGACCTACGTAGCCCGCCGCCCGGACACCGTCCTGGAGGAAGCTCAGCGGCAGCAGCGGCGTCGAGGACCGGGCCTGCAGCATGACGAAGGCTGCCAAGAGTGCCAGCCCGACGAGCAGCGGGGTGAGGGTGGCACCCGACACCAGGCCGTGCTCGGCGATCTGGAGGATGCCATGCACCAGCGACACGGTGCCTCCGGTGACCAACAGGGCGCTCAGGGGTCCGTCGGAGATCTTGCCCTGCATCTTCGACTCGGCCACCAGCCCGAAGACCAGCACTGCCGGGATGATCGCCAGGGGCACGTTGATCCAGAAGATCCAACGCCAGCTGATGAGGTCGACCAGCACCCCGCCCAAGAGCACGCCGGCTACGGACCCCAGGCCGGACAGACCGCCCCAGATGCCGAAGGCCTTCTGGAGTTCCTTGGGGTCGGCGAACGTCAGGGCGATGATGCCCAGCGCCGCCGGCGCCGCGAGGGCCTCCGCGACCCCCTGAAGAACCCTCGCGCCCAGCAGCACCTCGGCAGAAGTCGACGTGGCAGCGACGACGGAGGCCACGCCGAACATGAGAGCACCAGCGACGAACACCTTGCGTCGTCCGATGACGTCCCCGAGTCGACCACCCATCAGGAGGAGACCTCCCGCTGCCAGGAGGTACCCGTTGACCACCCAGGTGAGCATGGCGTTGGACATCTCGAGGTCGTCACGGATCGACGGAAGCGCGACATTCACGATGGTCGCGTCCAGGAAGATGATGAACTGAACGACGGCGAGTACCCACAGGATCGTCCACCGCTTCGGGTTCGGCGCGTTCTCACTCCCCCACTCCGCCTTCTGCGCATCCACCGTCGTGTCATCGTTCGGCGAGCTCACGTTGTCTCCTTTGTCGGCAGGCTTTGAGCCCGCGAAATTGCGTACACGCCCACACCATCAGCGAGGTCGGTTACGAATCGGTTAGTGATCCCGCAGCGACCGACGCCGGGCCCACCGCCCCTTTACTCCGGCTGGTCTAGGAATGGCCCCGGAGGTGGTGCAGATGTCCGATGTTCTGAGTCCGGTAGGTGTTCACCAGACAGATGTGGCCCGCGACGAACCGCTCGCAGGGCTGCTCGGCGCCGAGGTGCGACGAGCGCGCTCGGCGGTGCCGTTGGTGGCCTCGACGTCCATCGGGCACCCCGAGATGCGGGCGCTGGCCGGCTCCGAGTTCGGTGACTTGACCACGGAGGGCTACCCAGGCGCGCGGTTCCACCCCGGATGTGAGGTCTTCGACCGAGTCGAGGAACTGGCCCAAGCCCGTGCTTGCTCGGCTTTCGGAGCGTCCTTCGCGAACGTGCAGGTGCACTCGGGATCCACGGCGAACCAGGCCGCCACGGCCGCGCTGGTCAGTCCTGGTTCACGGGTGCTGTCCATGGCGCTGAAGGCCGGCGGTCATCTGTCGCACGGCGCGAGTGCATCACAGACCTCACGCTGGTTCGAGTACGTCCACTACGACGTCGACCCCGAGGGCCTCCTGGACTATGCCCAGATCCGTGCGCAAGCACGCGAGGTGCAGCCGGCTCTCATCATCTGTGGCGCGAGCTCGTATCCGCGGCGGATCGACTTCGCAGCGTTCTCAGACATCGCACGAGAAGTCGGGGCTTTCCTCATCGCGGACATCTCCCACATCAGCGGACTCGTGGTTGCTGGGCAGCACCCCTCCCCCATCCCCCACGCGGACCTCGTCACCACGAGCACCTACAAGCAGCTCGCCGGGCCTCGCGGCGGACTGATCCTGGGCGGGTCGGACGTGGCAGACGCTCAGGCCTTGCACCAGCGGGTCAACCAGGCCGTCTTCCCAGGTCTCCAGGGCACACCGAACGGCGCATCGGTCGCGGCCAAAGCGTGGGCGCTCGGCTATGTGACCAGCCCCGAGTTCCGCGCGATCGCCGTCCGCATCGTCGAGCTGGCACGCATCGTCTCCGACCGGCTGGCCAGCCACGGTCACCACATCGTGACGTTCGGAACCGACACGCACATGGTGCTGGTCGACACCTCGGCGGCCGGAGTGTACGGCTTGGAGTCCGAGCAGTCGCTCGAGGCAGCCGGGATCCTGGTCAACCGCAACGCCATCCCCCACGATCCCCGGCCACCCAGTCGACCCAGCGGGATCCGACTGGGGCTCAACAGCCTTGCCCAGCTCGGCGCCTCAGACGCCCAGGCAGCGCTCGTCGCGGACATGGTCGCGACGGTCCTCGCGGCCCTGAGGCAGGCAGAGGCTCGCCAGCTGCGGCGAACGATCGAGACGACCCGCACCCAAGCGGCAACGCTGATGGCGCAGCTGTGGGCCAGGCACACAGAAACCACCTCGGAGAGAGGCGTACTGGCATGACCACGACGAACGACTCGTTTCCCCTCACCGCCACACAGGAGGCCTACCTGGTCGGGCGCAGCTCGGGCGTCGACTTCGGCGAAGTCGGTTGCCAGGGCTACTGGGAGTGGCGACGCCCCTACCAGCCAGGTGACGAGCACAGGATTCGCGATGCCTGGAACACCATCGTGGAGCGGCATCCATCGCTACGAACGGTGATCGCCGGCGACCGCTCCTCACAGAAGACGCTCCCCCCGGGATCCCCGTGGACCTTCACCTTCAACGACTGGTCCCAGCTCTCAGCCGATCAGGCCGACGACCGCCTGGCCCAGCTACGACACCACTTGTCACATCACACGTTCGACCCCAACACGTTCCCTCTGTGGGACGTCCAGGTGTCGTTGATGCCAGACCAGAACGCCCACATCCACTTCAGTCTGGACCTGCTGATCGCCGACGCGTGGAGCTACTACCAGGTGCTGGTCCCGGAGTTCGCAGCTCTCCTGTTGGACCAAGACCTGCCGGCGGTGCCCGGCGCGTCGTTCCGGGACTGGGTCCTGGCACATGAACGTGCCACCCACGAGTCAGCGTCGTGGCGCCGAGCAGAGCAGTACTGGGTCGACCGCCTGCCGACTCTGTCCCCGGCTCCGCAACTGCCTCGAGGATCGGGCGAGGCCACGGAGTTCACGCGCCTGGAGGATGCGGTGGACGCTCACGGCTGGGCTGTGATCCAGAAGGCCGCCAGCGGTCGACGGGTAGCCGGCACAGCGCTGGTCGCTGCAGCACTCGGTGAGGTGCTGCGCCGTTGGGGTGCGGGCGAGAGGTTCGTCATCACGGTGCCGACCTTTGTGGCATCACGTGCGTCCGAGGCGTACGCGGGGGTGGTGGGCGACTTCACCAGCACGATCCTTCTGGAGGTGGACGGGTCCGGCGACTCGTTCGCGACACGTGCCCAGACAGTGCAGCGGCAGCTGTGGAGCGACCTGCCCCACTCGGCGTTCAGCGGCATCCACGTCGCTCGCGAGATGGCGCGTGCCTCGGGGGCCACGCAGGTGAGCTTCCCGTTCGTGCTCACCAGTCTGCTCGGCCAACCCCCGCGCCGGTACCACACCGATCTGGGTGTCTCGACCTACACCAACACCAAGACACCGCAGGTGAGCGTCGACGTACAAGTGGCTGAGGTCGACGGCGCCTTGGCCTGGAGCTGGGACTTCCGGCGAAGCGCTTTTCCAGATGGCCTGATCGAGGACATGTTCACCGAGTTCGGTCGTGTCTTCCGGGACCTGTCACGAGACGACATCTGGGCCAGCAGCGACTGCATCGCCCAGCTCCCGCCGCACCAGGCGGTCGCGCGGGCACGCGCGAACAACACGGCCGGGCCCGTGCCAGGCAACACCCTGGGTGAGTCGTTCTGGAGCCAGGTCGAGGCCCGACCCACGGCAACGGTGCTGGTGAGCGAAACCGGCACTCGCCTGACCTACGCCGAGCTGGCTCGAGCTGCCAGGAACGTCGCCGGAGCTGTCGCCGAATCCGCCCACGATGACGGTCCGGTCGCGATCGTGCTACCGAAGCAGGCCGCGCAGTTCATCACCGCGCAGGCGGCGAACTACGCCGGCCGCACGTTCGTCTCCCTGGACCCGGACCAACCTCTGACCCGTTTGCAGCGTGCACTCGACTCGGCGTGCCCCGCTCTCGTCATCGCCGACGAACCCCTGGCTTCAGCCCTCACCTCGCTCACGCAAGCCCCGGTGCTCAACGTGACCCAAGCACAGGCGCACGACCCCCTCCAGACCCCGGCCACTGCCCCCGAAGCCTGCTACGTCGTGTACACCTCCGGCACGAGCGGGCAGCCCAAGGGCGTGGTCGTGGGCCAAGCCGGGGTGGCGAACGCGTTCGCCCACATGAGTGAGATCGGCGAGATCGACCACACCGATGTCGCCTACGCCGTCTCCCCGTTCCACTTCGACCTGGGCATGTTCGAAGCGCTCGGCATGCCGGCCCTCGGCGGCGCGGTGGTCGTGGCACCGCCGGTCGTTGACCCGCTGCGGTGGCTCAACGACGTGCACCGTGAACAGGTCACGGTGTGGAACTCCACCCCGGCGCTGCTGAGCCTGCTGCTCGACGCCGCCGAATCCCAAGGAGAGACCCTCGCCAGCCTTCGTACGGTCATCCTCGCCGGCGATCGGATCCCGGGGGCCCTGCCCAGCCGGCTGGCGCGGCTGGCACCCGACTCACGCCTCATCGCGTCGGGGGGCCCAGCTGAAACCTGCGTGTGGTCGGTCTACTACCCCGTGCCCATCGACTTCCCGGCGTCGAGCCCGTCGGTTCCCTACGGCCTGCCCATGCGCAATCAGCGTTACCTGTTGCTGGACCCACTCGGACGTGAAGTGCCCGACTGGGTCGAAGGCGAGATGGTCGTCGAAAGTGAGATCGGGCTGGCCGAGGGGTACCTGAACCTCCCCGACCAGACCGCAGAGAAGTTCTCGCACACGGCCACCCCCGGCACCCGTCGGTACGCCACAGGAGACATGGGACGCTGGAGGCCGGACGGACTCATCGAGATCATGGGCCGCAAGGACTTCCAGGTCAAAGTCAACGGCGTACGCATCGAGCTGGGCGAAGTGGTCGAAGCGCTCAAGACCCTGCCCGAGATCTACGACGCGGTGGTGGTGCAAGCCGGCGACGCCTCAGAGTCACCCCTGGTCGCTTTCGCGAGGAGTGACAACGTCGGGCTGAGCGAGATCGCCATGAAGGCCCACGTGTCGAACCTGCTCCCGCGCGCAGCCGTGCCGGCACGGATCATCGCGGTTCCGCAGTTTCCGCTCACCCCGAACGGGAAGGTGGACATCCTGACCCTGCAAGCGACCGCAACTGAGGCCATCACGGCCGCGGCGTCTCAAGACTATGGATCCGTCGAACGCGATGCCATCGAGGTCGTCTTGTCGGCTTGCTGGCTGAGTCTCCTCGGGCACCGGATCGGACGGGATGACAACTTCTTCAACGTCGGAGGCACCTCGTTGGACGTGGCGAAGGCGACGATGCGGTTCAGCTCCTTGACCGAGTTCGACGTCGACGCCCGGACGATGTTCATCCATCCCACCGTCAGGTCAGCGGCCCGCGCCCTCTTGGAGCGCCACGGCCAGGAGATGCTCAATCGGTGCAAGCTCATCACCAACGCCTAGCTGTACTCGGCCATCACGTTGGTCACAGTCGGGCGAGGCCCTCTGGAGCTGGACGCATCAGAACACCGGCCACTCAGGCTGCATGACTCGACAACCACCCGGTCGAGCGGCAGCGCGAATTGGCGCGTATCCTGATGGCAGGGAGGTCCCGCATGTCGAATGCACGGTTGACGCTCGCCTCACATGCACTGTGTTGGCTCGAGTACTGGCGCCGCGAGGGCAAGGAGTTCCTCACGTCCGACAAGCTCGCCAAGAGCCTTGGAAGCAACCCGGTCTCAGTCCGCAAGGTTCTCGGCGGCGTGCGAGACGCCGGCATCCTGCGTACCGGGCGCGGTCCCGGATCTGGCTGGGCGTTGGCACGCCCCGCCTCGGAGATCACGCTCTTGGACGTGCACAGCGCGTTGGGCCTGTCAGGACCCTTCGACCTTCACGCCTCGCCTCCGGACTTCAGCTGCCCGGTCGGCGGCGGCATCAGCCAGACGCTGACGGCCGTCTACGGTCTGGCTGAGCTGCGCGTGGCCGAAGTGCTCCGCGAGGTCACCATCGAGCTCATGCTCGAAGACATCCTTCGAGTCAACCAAGGTGGCGAGTCCATGGCTGCCCAGATCCTCACCAAGGAATCCGGGCAGCCATGGCTTGCCCCGCTGTCCGGTTAGGACCTTCGGGTCAAGGTCGCGGTCAGATTGTCGGGGATGAAGAAGCCCCCCTCCGCGACCGACAAGGGTTCCTCGGAGAGCTGCAGGTCGAACTCGGTGGTCAGCGCTGAGAGCGCCAGCGTTGCCGAATGGATGGCGAACTGGCGCCCGATGCACATTCGAGGGCCCGTGCCGAACGGCTTGTAGATGTGCGCCGGGCGCGCCTTCACCTCGTCGGGCAGGAACCGGGATGGTCGGAACTCGTGTCGGTCCGGCCCCCAGGCCTCATCGTGGTGCAGAGCTCGGGTCAGCACCGCGGCCCATCCGCCCTCGGCCACCTGATGGACGCCGCCGACCGTGGTGTCCTCCTTCGCGACCCGCAAGAACGCCGGTGTGGGCGGCCACAGGCGCAGCGTCTCGTCTATCACGCGCCGCAGGGCGCGCAGCTTGGGCACTTCGGCGAATGTGGGGTGCTGCCCTTCTAGCACCTCTGCGGCCTCCTGCCTCACCTCCTCGAGGACGTCTGGGTGGGAGTAGAGGTACATCAACGCGAACGAGATCAGCGAGGCAGTGGTGCCGTACCCGGCCACCATGAAGGTGGTGATCTGGTAGCGCACGTTCTCCTCGGGGAGTGTCCGCCCCGTCTCCGGGTCCACGTTCCTCAACATCGCGTCCAGCAGGTCGCGCTGCTCGTGGTGGGGGTTGTCCTTGCGTTCTTCGATGACGGCGTCGACCGTCTTGTTGAGCAGCCGCACCCAACCCTCGAAGTCCGCCCGCCGCTGCTCCTGCAGGTCTGGGGGCAACACACTGAACATCAGCGCCTCGACCATGGCATCGACATAGGGGTGACGGCCGGCCTCGGGCCCCATCGTCCCGAAGTCGTAGCCGAAACCGGCACGCCCGATGATGTCGAGCGAGAGCTTCGTGGACTCGCTGCCCACGTCGACAGGTTGGCGCTGCTCGTGCCAGTAGGCGATGAACTTCTCCACCGACTCCCGCATCGGCTCGTGGTAGCGGGCCAGAGCCTCCTTCGAGAACGCCGGCAGCAGAACCCGGTGCGCAAGACCCCAGTTCTCTTCGTCGTTGCGGGCGGTGAAGAGCCCATCTCCGGTGATCGGCCTGAATGCCTCCATCCCGAAGCCCGCGAACTTTTCGAACCGGCCGTCGTCGAACAGGTCCTTGCACACATCTGAACCCGATGCGACGACCATGCCGAATCCTGGCGCCTGGGTCTCGAAGATGGGCCCCAGCTCCTGAGACCAGCTGAACAGCTTCTGCATGGGCTTGACGAAATCCGAGTTGGGAGCGTCGAGCAGCTCCGGGTCTCTGCCCGGAGGGTGCGGGATCGTCCCCATGTTCCATTCATCGAGCATCGATCTTCTCCTCCTTGTTGGTCAGCGATCGCGTTCGCTGAAGCTCTCTTCGGCCAAGAGATCGTGCCCGCCCAGTTCGGCGTAATGCCGAAGCAGGCGGGCAAGACGGGCCATGCGTACGGCCATGCGCCGCAGCATCTCCATCCCTTCGGTGTCCTCGAGCACCTCACCCGCGGCATCGCCGAAGAGCACCGGCGGGAATCCCGCGCCAGGCAGGATCATCCGGTTGAGCAGGAGGTGCTGGAGCAGATAGTTGTAGGTCTCGACGTGGGAGTAGCGCCGGCCAGTGACGAACGCCCCACCAACCTTGTTGGTCAGCACTCTGTCGAAGCGCAGGTGTCCGGTGCCGATGCGCTCGATGAAGGTCGGCAACGTCGGGCTGGGCCCGAACCCGTGCACCGGTGCCGAGAAGATCACCCCATCGCAGGCAGCGAGCTTCGGGATCAGGTCGGGAAGTGCGTCATCGACCTCACACGGCGAACTGCGGAAATTGCAGTCACCGCAGGCTCCGCACGGGCGCAGGTCCATGTCCCAGACATTGACGACTTCGAGGTCCACGCCTTCTGCGGAGAGGACCTTCTCGAGGAACCCGTAGGCGCGAGCCCCGTTGCCCTCAGCACGCTCGGACCCGTTGATCCCGATGAACTTGATCCGCTCACGTTGCTTGGCCATGGTCGCAGCATGTGGAGGCTCGGTAAGGTCTCGGTTAACCCCTCCGTCAGCGTCCGTTCTGGCCGTTGACCACGCCGTAAGAGTGTCGTCCCAGGAGGTAATGATGCACGTCGTGTTCTACCGAAACCTCAATCTCGGTCATGCCGGGTCGCCGAACCGAGAGCAGCTGGAGGGTGCCCTCAAGGCGGGCGGTGCCGCGCAGGTGAAGTCGTTCCAGACCAACGGGACGGTGTTGTTCAAGGCCGAGGATCCCGAGGGCGTTGTGGCCGCGGCCGCCGGTGAGTTGGTGGCCGCAGCGGGGTATGCCGACGCAGCCATCGTCAGGCCGCTCGCGGATCTCGAAGATCTCCTGGCCCTGGGGGTGTTCGAGAAGCACGAGTCGCCCCGCACCTACCGCGAGACCGTGACGTTCTTCCAGGGCGGGAAGAAGCCGAGTTGGTCGATGCCGTGGACCAACTCCAAAGACGACGTCGACGTGCTCCACATCGGAGACGGGATCGCCTTGAGCCTGATCCGCAAACCCCGCAACTCCGCAGGGAGCCCCACCTTCGAGCTGGAACGGGCAACAGGTGGAGTGGCCACGACGAGGACCCGTGGCTCCATCGACCGGCTGTTGAAGGCTGCCGCAACTTGGAAGTAGTCCGACCCGGGTTGTGCCTGCTCGCCCTTCCTGCAACGCACCACTCGACCGCCGTGGCAACGCAGCGCGATCGAGAACTGGCTTCGAAGTTCGCCGACCCCGAGGATGCCAAGTCGTTCTTGACCTCGAGGTGGCTGACAGGTGAAGCGGCCAGTCGCCTGCTCGACGTGCCGGCTCCACATGTCCGGATCACTCGGGAATGCGCTCAATGCGGCTCGACGGCGCACGGCCAGCCGCGAAGTGGCGACCTGTGGTTGTCGGCGACGCGGCGCCGGAGCCTGGTCGCCGCGGCGGCCGACAGTGTTCGAGTCGCTGTGGATCTGGAGCCCGTGGCGGCCGGAGCCGGTGTTCCGGACTCCTGCTTGACCCGCCGGGAACGCGATGCGGACGCCTTGGGCCGGCTTCGGCTGTGGACGCGCAAGGAGTGCTTCGTGAAGTTGGGAATGTGCAGCGTCGACGACTTCGGGATAGTCAGCGCCGGAGAACCTCACCTGGACGACGTGCAGGTCGGTGCGGTGCGGCTGAGCTCACACGTGGTGCGGCCGCAGACAGGGCAGCCCCACGTGGTCACGGTCGCCTCGCTGGGCCCACGGCCCCCCACCCCAACGTTCGTGTGCCGCTGAGACGGGGGCGCCGCTCGGCCTCAGCCCACGCGGACCGCAGGGGCGAACCGGATGGGCAACGAGGTGAGTCGATGCACAGTGATGGAGTTCAGCCAGACCAGGTCCTCGGCTCGAGCATCGAGCCGCAAGTCCTCGAGCCGGTCCAGAGTGCGCCGAAATGCGACCTCGCCTTCCAACCTCGCCAACGGCGCGCCCAGGCAGAAGTGCGTCGACTTGCCGAAGCTCAGGTGCGGGTTCGGTTTCCTGGCTACGTCCAGCCGCGCGGGGCACTGGATCACCGCCTCATCGTGGTTGGCCGTGGGCAAGGCAATCGCCACGTGCTCGCCCGGTGCGATCGTCGCTTCACCGATGCTGACTTCTGAACGGGCGAAGCGGTAGGTGATCGCAGAGACCGGGGAGTCGAACCGCAATAGTTCCTCCACGAGCAATGAGGTCGACTCGGCGTCGCGGTTGGCCAAGGCCCGGCTGAGCTGCTCGGGGTGGCTCAACAGCGCCAACAAGCCATTGGCCAACAGGTTGACCGTCGTCTCGTAGCCGGCGGACAGGAAAAGGAACGTGTTCGAGCGGGCCTCGACCTCGCTGAGGCGGCCCTCGTCAACGGCGCGAGCCATAGTCGTCATCACGTCCGCGCGGGGCTCGACGCGGCGCCTGGCCAGCAGCTCCCCGGAGAAGTCGTAGAACCACGTACCGGCGGTGAAGATGCCGCTTTGGTCCCCGTCGTTTCCCACCCCGGTGATGACCGAGGCGTTGGCCTCGAAGTCCGCCTGATCGGTCTCCTCCACACCCAGAATCCGACTGATCACCGCGATCGGCAACGGCAGCGCGACCGAGGTCACATAGTCGGTTCTTCCTGCTTCGATGAACTTGTCGATGAGTCCGTCGACGAAGGTGGTCATCCACGGCCGGAGGGGCTCCACGTTCTTACGTGTGAAGGCGTCGTTCAACACGCTCTTCATACGCCGGTGAGCCTCGTCGTCGGCGAACAGAATGTGCTGCGCGAGCGGGAAGTCACCCGCCAAGGACAGAAACCGCCTGATCGTCGGATCGGCAGCTTCGGCGCTGCGGACCAGGTCGCGGTGCGAGAGCACGGCATCGACCGCCCGATGCCCGACGGCGAGCCAGCTGGGCATCCCGTCCGGGAGGATCACGCGCACGCAACCCTCGGTGATCCCCGTCTTGGCGTAGATGGTCTGGGGCGAGGCAAAGTCGGTGCTCTCAAGCTTTACGACAGTCGGCTGCTCGGTCATTCGTCCCTCCAATTCGCTGGAGAGACCACCGTCGCAACATGCGGTTACGCCCCGAGAAGCAAGGCCTCATCCGCATTAACCGTGGCTCGCGTCGTGGCGTCACACACTGGCGGGACGAGACGACTCGAAGGGAATCTCACATGCGCGAAGACATGGATCTCGACCGGGCGAACGCTTGCCGGATCTACGACACACTGATCGGAGGTGGCAATCTCTCCGAGGCTGACCATTCGGCCTACGGGCGACTCCTGGAGATCAATCCCGGAACCCCGTTCGTGGCCCGGGAGAACCGCGACTTCATGCTCAGAGCCTGCCGGACACTGGCCAGTCAGCACGGGGTGCGCCAGTTTCTGGACCTGGGCTGCTCCTTCCCCACCTTCGACACGCCAAACCTGCACGAGGTCATCGCCGAGCACCAGCCCGACGCCCGGGTGCTGTACGTCGATGTCGAACCCGAGGTGGAACATGCGTGGGACCTCGTCATCTCGGGGCTCCCGTCGGTGGGCTTCATCCGCGGCAACGTGTCCGATCCCCGTGGCACCCTCGAGGCTGCCAGGGCGGCCGGGGTACTGAACTTCCACGAACCGATCGCCATCGTCTTGACCGGCGTCCTCCCGTTCGTACCCACCGACACCGACCCCTGGGCGGCCGTTTCAGCGTTCCGAGACAGCTGTGTAGACGGCAGCCACCTCGTGCTGTCACACGCACTGACCTCGGAGGACTGGCCGGCGGGAGCCGAAGAGGTGCTCAGCATGTATCGCGAGCACATCCAGCCGATGTTCCCCAGGCTCGAGCGGGACGTGCTGCGCTTCTTCGACGGCTACCGCCTCCTCGAGCCGGGCCTCGTCTCCACCCCGGCCTGGCGGCCTGACACCCCTCCGGACCCGGACCTCGTAGCGTTCAAGCGTGCGGTCGCGGGAGTGGGGATCAAGGAGCCTTGCCCGCGGTAGAACCCCCGCCCTGAACGAAAGGCACGCGCGGATCCATGCCGCGCGTGCCTTCGTCATTTCGGGCCCGCTAATCGCTTCCCGGCGATAGCTCCGCCAATGCCGCCGCCTTGAGGCGCAGGGCGATTCCCGCCGCGGTCGGGTCGTCGTACATCTCACTCATCCGCAACGACACTCCGAGGTCCGATCGAGCCGCGGCGACGGTCCTGGCCAGGATCAAGGAGTGGCCGCCCTCGTCGAACAGGTTCGCCGTGCGCGACACCGAGCGCTGCAAGAGCATGTCCCACAGTTCCAGCACCCACCGCTCGAGCTCGGCCAGATCGTCATCCACGGGGCTCTCGTCCGCAGCGGTCACACCTGTGGAGACCTCGGTGCCGGCCTCCAGGTCCCCTGATGAGGCAGCGCTTGATGAGGCAGCGTTTGATGAGGCAGCGTTTGATGAGGCAGTGCTCGCTTTGGCAGCAGCGATGACAGCGAGTCTGTCGACCTTGCCGTTCGGGGTCAGGGGCACGGCGTCAGCGGTCACGGCCACCACATCAGGCCGGATCGCGCGTGGCATCTTCAAGAAGGCCGCGTGGAGCGCACTCGGGTCCGGGGCCCCCTTGACCAGGAGATAGACACGCTCTCCGTCGCATGCAGCAGCTGCCGGTCCGGCCCCGGCTACCGCGGACGCGATCGTCTCGTACTCCCCCAGCTCCACTCGGTGGCCCCGCACCTTGACCTGTTCGTCCGAGCGTCCCAGGAACACGATCTGGCCGTTGACGACCTTCGCCTGGTCGCCGGTGTCATACCAGCGCACGCCCTCCGCGAGGACGAACTTCTCGGCGGTGAGCGCGGGTTGTTCCCCGTACCCGTGTGCCAACGCCGGGCCACCGATCATTAAGCGCCCGACCTCTCGGGGCGCCACAGGTTCGGTACGCGAGGAACTGACGAGGCGTACAACATATCCCGGCAGAGGGGTCCCGATGGGCGGGTCGACTACGAGGTCATCACGCAACCGGAACTGAGTCGCCCAGATCGTTGCTTCCGTGGGCCCGTACACGTTGCGGGCGTCGCTGCTGCGGAGCAACAGCTCTTGGGCCATGGAGAGACTCAGTCGCTCGCCGCCGACAATGATCCGGGCGATCTTCGACTCCGGGCTCCACCCCTCAGCGAAGAGTGCCGCCATCATGCTTGGCGTCCCATGGACGACGTCGACATTACCGCGACCGATCTCGGTGACCGCGTCCGAGACTCCGCCAAGTCCGTGCCCACCTTCAGGGAAGACGATGCTCGCCCCACAGACCAGCGGGAGCAGGAGCTCATCGATGGAGATGTCGAAGGTAGGGCTGGTCAGAGCCAGCATGCGTTCGCCAGCTCGTACGAACTCCGCCTTCGACGCCGCGCGGACATGCTCAGCCAACGCTTCACGTCCCACCCACACCGCCTTCGGCTCTCCTGTGGACCCCGAGGTGAACATCGCGTACGCCCGCTCCGGGGACAGCTTCGGCGCGGACCCGCTGTTCATGTGAGGTGTGACTCGTAACCCGTCGGCACCGGAGCCGATCTCCACGTCCGTTCGTGCCTTGCTCCTGATCGCCTCGACGCGACTGCCGGGCAGAGAGTCGCTGACCGGAACGTAGGCGACCCGCGCCGAGAGGCATCCCAGCAGGGCCACGACGAGGTCCGGCCCATGCTCAGCAGTCACCAACGCCGTCGCAGCACCGCACTCGAGCAGTTCTGTCCGCAGGCGCGCCACCCGATCGGCGACCTCGGCGTAAGTGAGGCGAACCTGGCCTCGTTCGACAGCGATCTGCTCCCCCCTCTCCTCCACCGATCTGAGGAACAGTTCGTCGACGTCGACGGCGGGTTCTGCATCCACCGTCCCCAAGTCCGCGCCCGCACCCCGGCGCCCCAGATCACCTACGGACCCACCGCACGCCACGTCGCTCAATGCTTGGACGAGGTCGTCGCCGATCTGCTCGATGAACTCGATGGTGAACATCGATTCTGCGTAGTCGATGCGTAGGTCGACGCCCCCGTTGGGGGTGTTCGCCGCCGTCACCTGGAACGGAACCCTGGCGGTGTCGTTCATCACCGGGCGCGGCGCCATGCTCGCCCCACCTGCCAAGGACAAGGGCTGCGGGTCCGCGGCGTCAGTGGTCACCAGCACGTTGTAGAGAGGGTTCAGGCCCCCCTCACGGCGTGGGCTCAGGGCACGTACCAATGATGAGAACGGAACCTCGTGCTCGACGTTCCCGCTGGCCGGGCCGGCTGCGACTCGTGCCAACGCGGCCGAAGCCGATTCCGTCGGGTCGAGCTCGACCCGAATCGGAAGGCTGTCGGCGAAAGGGCCCACCGTCGAGGACAACCGAGCAGACCTGCGCCCGGACACCGACAGGCCCACGACTGTGTCCCACTCACCGCTGTAGCGGCCGCAGACGGCCGCCACCGCCAACATCAACAACGCTGATGGTCCAGCTGACTCCCGGCCCGCAGCTGCGATGGACGCCGCCCACGCCGCATCGTCTACGCGGAACGAGCGATGGCCACCACGAAACCGGGACGCGTCGTTCCTCGAGGGCTGATCCGGTGGGAAGTGGGCAGGAGTGGCCGATCCCAGGTGCTCTCGCCACCAGGTCAGGGCCTGGTCGCTGGGTTCCTCGTCGGTGGAGACCGTTCCGGCGTGAACCAGTCCCCGGAAGTGGTCGGACGTTTCGACGGCTCGCCCGTCGTACCGGGCACAGATCTGCTCAGCCACGATGGCGATCGACTGACCGTCGGCCACCACGTGGTGGGTCTTGACCACCAGCGAGATCGACACGCCACCCTCGGGTGCTCGTGAACCCGCGTTGGGCGCCTGCAACACCCACGCCTTGGTGCACGGTCCGGCGTGGGGGTCGATCGGCTCCGATGCGATGCGCCGTGTCCAGATGTCGAGGTCGACGTCGCGGACGACCTCGACCTCGGCCGCCGGCACCAGGTATGACTCGCTGCCCGCAACGGTGGACCGGTATGCGGTGTTGAGCACCGGGTGGGCCTTCAACGTCTCCTCGACAACTCGCGCCAGCAGGTCCACGTCGACCACACCGTTCACGTCGAACGCCGTCGTGAGGGTGTAGGGGCTCAGCGGCGCCGCCTCTGCCTCGCTGGCGAGGATCGCCTCCTGGGTCGGGGTCACGGGCACCACGGAGCCAGGATCATCCAGCGCGGTTTGCGGTTCGATCCCGAACGCACTACGGCGGTCATCGAGTGACTTGCTTTCCCACCGCTGCAGAAAGTCCATGCTGGTCTCTCCTAGGTGGCTGAAGTCGTTGACGACGTCAGCCCTAATCTCGTGCGGATGTGAGTCGCCAACCCGGCCGGATCTGTGGTGCAGAAGTAGTGATCACCTGTAGGCAGCACGGACAGGCTCACCGGGCTGCCCAGCCGTCCCCAGTCGCTGTACCTGTCCTGGAAGCCCTCGGTCGCGGGGTCTGCCCCGCCCACCACGCAGTGGACCGGCACATCCAACGGCACGGGAGGGTGCTCGAGGTCGGTGAGATACATCCGGACCATCTCCTGCAGGTCGTGACGCACAACCTTCAAGATGCGGGTGATGTCCGAGTCGTCCAGGACCCCGTCGAATCCGCCCAGGCCACGCATGTGGCCCAGCAGAAGCGCATCGTCACCGTCCCTGACCAGCGCCATCGACGCCTTCGGATCGCGATCGGGCAGCGCCGCTCCCACGAACACCGCGTCCAGTCGAATCCCATCGCGCCGCATCGCCCGGGCGAGGCGATCTGCGGTTGCGCAGCCGGCACACTGTGCGTACACGGCCGTGGGCATCTCCGGCAGCTGCCTGAGCTCCGCCGCCACTTGGTCGGCCACCTGGGAGATGGGCTGCATGGGAGACCCGTCGGCCAGGTCGTGCCCCGGCAGGTTCACCGACAAGACCTCCACGGCATCGCCGAGCTGGTCGGCCAACGGCTGATAGGCGATCGCGTTCCCACCGCCGTACGGCACGCACACCAGGCGAACCTTCGCCGTTGTGTCGGTGCCGGACAGACGTACCAACCGCTTCAGATGGCTGGTGGAGCCGTCGGTGTCGAGGTAGTTCGCGAGCTCTCGCACCGTGGGGTAGCGAAACAGGGCCACGGTGGGCAGGTTCGGGTCGATCAGACGGGCCGCCTTCACAGCCTTGAAGGAGTCACCGCCCAGGGCGAAGAAGTCGTCCACGGCGCTCTCGACCGGCGTGGACAACACCGCGGTCCACACCTGCGCAACGTGGGCCTCACGCTCGGTTTCCAGGGGCACCTGCTTCGCCGAGCCGGTGAGCTTCTCTGCCGTGTCGAACAGAACCCGTACCTGCTTGCGGTCCAGCTTCCCGCTGGTGTTGAGAGGCATGGAGGTGACCCGCCGAAACTCCGACGGGATCATGTACGAGGGCAGCTCGGCAACCAACCTCTGCCTGACTGCCTGCATGTCCGGATGTTGCTCGGACTCGAGAACGGCCACCAGCCGCTCATCCGGGTCGGCCACGGGAAACACGACCGCAGAGGTGACCTGTCCGGACTTGACGATGGCGGCTTCGACGTCGCCGGGTTCGATCCGGAGCCCAGCCAGCTTGATCAGGAAGTCGCGTCGCCCGAGCAGCTCCAGCGTCAGCTCGTGGTTCCACCGAGCGATGTCGCCGGTGTCGTACCAGACCTCTCCGTCCTCGCGCGCCTGGAACTTCTCCCGAGTCAGTTCCTCTGCGCCCAAGTACCCGGAGGCCAGCCCCACACCACCCAACAGGAGCCGTCCGGGGACCCCGATGGGGCACAGCCGGCCCTGTTCGTCGACCACGATGCTCTTCTGGTTGGCCATGGGGCGCCCGTAAGGAACCGCGTTCCACGTGGGGTCCACCTCGGCGACGCGGGTGTAGGTCGAATGGATGGAGGCTTCCGTGGCACCGCCGAGGACATCGAACGTGGCGTCACCGAAGAACGCCCACCACCGAGCCGGCATCGACAAGGGAGCCCAGTCGCCCCCCAGAACCGCGGCGCGCAGCGGAGGGGGTTCCTGGCTGGCGTCTTGTTCGAGCTCGTCGAGGAAGGCCCCCAGCAGGGCTGGGGCCGAGTTCCAGACCGTGGCCCTTTCGTCGACTGCCCGCTCGAGCCAGTGGGACGGGTCACGCCGGAACTCGGGATCCAAGATGACCGAGGCTCCACCAACGCTCAGGATGCCGAAGCCCTCGAAGACCGACATGTCGAAGCCGGTGGAGGAGATCGCCAGGCATCGGTCCGCGCTGGTGAGGTCGAGGCGACCAGCAAGATCGTTGAGGTTGTTCACGATGCCGCGATGGCGGATCTGCACTCCTTTGGGCACTCCGGTCGAGCCGGAGGTGAAGATGATGTAGGCGTGGGCGTCGGGTTCGACATCGCGAGGTTCGAAGCCCGCTCCTGCCCCCTGGTAGACCCACGACTCGACCACCTCGGTGCTGGTGAACTCTGCGACGGGCTGGGCAGCCGCCCGGATCTGGTCGAGGCGCTCGGTGGCCATGTCGTGCGCCACGGGCACGAATGCTGCCCCTGTCATCGAGGTGGCCAAGCAGGCCACGAGATACTCTCGGCCGGGAGGAAGAGCAACCAGGACTGTCCTCGTGACCCCGGCCCCTTCCTTGACCAGCCGAGCAGCGACCGCGGTCGCATCCGTGGCGAGCTCCTTGTAGGTGACAGCAGTACCGCCAGGCAGCAGAAGCGCTTCGGCGTCGGGCCGTAGCTCCGCCTGTGCCAGCACCAGGCCGTGCAGGGTCTCGGCGCCCGTAAAGTCCTTCTCGGTTGCGTTGATCGCGGCCAGCGTCTGTGCTTCCGCAGGGCTGATCGTGGGTAGCTCACCGATGGGCCGCGATGGATCCTCGCAGGCGGCCTGCAGGCAGTGGTCGATTGCGGACAACAGCGCCTCGACCCGACTAGGGGTGAACAGGTCGGTGTCGTACTGGACGTGCACCCGGGTGTCGTGGGCCTGGTTCCGCACGCTGACCAACAACTCGTACTTCGCCGCATGGGAGTTCACGTTGTCGTCCAGCGTGGTCCTGCAGCCCTCGAACGCGAATGCGCTCCCGGGAGTGTTGTCCTGCTGGAAAAGCACCGCTGTCAGTGCCTTACCGGTTCCGTCACCGCTGACGCCCAAGCGCGTCACGACCTCACCGAACGGCGTGTTCGCCCGCTCCTGGGCCTGGCTGACGGTGCCCTTCACCTGCTCCACCAGCGCCGCGAAACTCATCTCGGCTGGCGCCTCGGCGTGCAGCACCAGGGTGTTGACGAAGAATCCGATGAGCCCGGCCAGGTCCTCAGAGTCGCGGCCCGCAGCACTGGTCCCGAACACGAACTCGTCCTCGCCGCCGTGCACCCGAGCCAGCGCCAGGAACGCTGCCAAGGTGACGATGAATGGAGAAGCGCTCAAACTGCGTGCGCAATCCTGGATCGCCCGGGTCCGTTCACCGCCCAACCAGAGAGCTCGCTCATCGCCACCGAACGAGCTGTGCGCCGGTCGCTGCTTGTCCGGCACAAAACGCAACGCTGCTTTCCCCTGGGCGCGCGAGACGAAGTGCGCGACCCCGTCGCCATCACCTCCGACTGCCTCGACATCGCCCAGCTGCAGGTAGTCGGCCTCGATGGGCCGAAGGCGCGGTTCATCGCCCCGAAGAAGAGCGGCGTACGCCGTGGCCAGCTCACTGGCGAAGATGCCCATCGACCACTGGTCACAGGCGATGTGATGGATCGTCAACAGCAGCTTGTGCCGCATGGGACCGAGCGAGATCAACGTTGCCCGGAACGGAATGTCCTCGGTGAGGTCGAAGGTGGTCGCGATCTCGGCAGCGATGATGCTCTCGGCCTGCACCTCACGCAGTTCAGGCTTGGACTCTGCCAACGACCTGACGGTGAGCACAGAGGCCGGCGCCGGCCGCAGGACCTGAGTCAGGTCACCATCAGCGTCGGTGAAGGTGGTGCGGAATGCGACATGACGTTCCACCAGCGCAGCCAACGCCCGGTCGAGCACCCCGACGTCCAAGGGGCCCTCCACGTCGTGGAGCACAGGGACGGTGAACGCAACGTTCCCGCTGAGCTCGTTGGCCACCCACAGTCCTTGCTGGGCAACAGTGGCCGGAGCGCGCGTCCCAGGGGCGGGCGGTCGAATGTGTGTATCAGAGTGCTGTGCCTGCGCTCGAGCTCGCCGGGCACGCTCTTCCAACCGATTTCGTAGGCTCTCTGCCATTGCTCCTCCTCGACGACGCACCGACGGTCACACGGTCGAGTTAGGAATGGGCAAGGCAGTGAAGGGACGGCTTACCGGTGCCTAACCTGCCCGGATCAGGCTTCATGGGTGGCCGGAAGCAGACCCTCAGAACAAGTCGACGTGGTGATCGTGGGTGCGCGCTGTGCCGGCGCCAGCCTCGCCATACATCTGGCCCGCGCTGGCCTGTCGGTGGTCGTCATCGACCGCGCCAAGCGTGGAAGTGACAAGCTCTCGACCTTGTACATCCACCAGCCGGGAGTACAGCAACTTCGAAACCTCGGCGTGCCGATGGGCGTCACGCTGGCCGGAGCACCGGCAATGGACACGCTCAGGTTCCATGCCGAGGGCGTGGAACTGCAGGGCCGGGGCCCGTTGTTCGGTGACGGCAACGTCGCCTATGCGCCCCGTCGCTCGGACCTGGATGAGTTGTTGTGCTCGCAAGCAGAGAACGCCGGCGCGACCGTGCTCCATGAAGCCCGCGCCACCGGCCTGCTCGCTGACGAGGACAGAATCACGGGGGTCTGCTTCCGCACCTCCGAAGGCGATCATCTACTGGGCGCTCATCTGGTGGTGGGGGCAGACGGGCTGCGTTCGACGGTGGCTGAGAAGGTGCAAGCCCGTACCTACCTGGAACGGCCCAAGGCATCCATCTGCTATTACGGGTTCTTCGAAGGGTTGGACGACCCGTTCTCCCAGTTCCAAGGCGGGCGGCGTTGGGTCGGAGTGATCCCCACCGCCGGTGCTCACCTGGTCGCCGCTTATCTGCCCCAAGGCGAGTTCACCACCGCGAAAGCCAGCCCCCAGACCGCCTTCCGCCAAACCCTTGCCGAGGTGGACGCGCGCCTGTACGCGAAAGTCATGGACGCGAGCCAGGCGGAGCGACTCATCGGGATGGGTGACCAGCGCAACTACTACCGCGCCGCATCAGGCCCGGGCTGGGCTCTGATCGGAGATGCCGGACACCACAAGGATTCCCTGACCGCTCAAGGAATCACCGACGCCCTGGTGCAGTCAGCCATGCTCGCCGGCGAACTGGCCCAGGTCCCGATCGACGACCCTGACCGAGTCGATCAGGCCACCAGAGACTTCGAACGCAAGCGCGATGAAGAGTCCCTGGCTCGCTACTACTCCACCTTGGCCATCGCTCGGTTGCAGCTGGATCCGGCTCGTAAGGCAATGCTCGAGGCGATCGCTCCGAGCCCACAGCTGTGTGACCTGTACGCCTCCGCCGTGGCCGGGGTCACCACACCGGCCGAGTTCCACGCGCGTCTTGGCGAGCACGGCGTCAATGCAGACCGATGAAGCACCCACATGGGAGAGATCAGATGACCGAACAGCTGGACAATGACCACTCACTCAGCGGCGACGCCAGCATGTACACCAAGCCGGTGCTCCGGATATACGATCCGATCGCGCTCGGGATGGTGTGCCCCATCGCGTGGCGCTGCTCACGAGGGACGATGCTGCAGTTCTTCAACGACAACGTACGAGGCAAGCACCTCGACATCGGACCCGGGACTGGCTTCTTTCTCGACAAGGCGACCTACCCGGTCGAGTGCCCCGACATCGTCGTCGCCGACCTGAACGAGCTCGTCCTGCACACCACCGAGAAGCGGATCATCCGGTACCGGCCCCGCACCATGGTGCAGGACGCGCTCATGCCGCTTCAGACCGACGAGTTGTTCGAGTCCATCGCCATCCAGAACGTGTTGCACTGCCTCCCCGGCACCATGACGGACAAGGCAGTGGTGTTCGACAACCTGATCCCGAACCTGAGCCCGGGCGGGGTGTTGTTCGGGTGCACCGTGCTCGGAAAGAACCACGGTCTCGGGAGAGCAGGATCGTGGATGATGGAGAAGTACAACGACGCGGGATCGTTCCACAACCGCCATGACGACGTGCACGGGCTCGAATCGATCCTGGCCGATCGTTTCGAGAGGTACTCAGTGCGCACCCGGGGTGCCGTTGCCTTCTTCGAAGGCCATCGTGGCTGAGGTTGTCCTGGTTCCCGGGTCCTTCCTCGCCGCGAAGGTATGGGAGCCCGTGCAAGACCTGCTCACCGCACAAGGGATCCATGCGTCGGCCGTTGAGCTGACCGGCCTCGGAGACCGCCACAGCGAAGAAGCCACCCTCGACGCACACATACGAGACGTGGTCGAGGCTTTGGCGGCCACCGAGGGACCCACCCTGCTCGTCGCACACTATTATGCCGGTGTTCCCGCAGCTCTGGCCGTGGCGCGGCTGTCGCAGGAGTCACGCGAGAAGGTCTCCACGATCCTTCTGGGCGCGAACCTGCCTGTCGCAGGGCGGTCCATCTTCGACGACTTCGGCCGGGGCGCCGCGTACCTGAGGAAGTTGTCACTCGAGCTCGGCGGAGTGGCGATCCCCGTGCTCACCAGGACGCAACTAGACGGGTGGGGTGATCACGGGCTGAAGGGAGACCTGCTCGCCCAGTTCGAGGCGGTGACGAGCCCCCATCCCATCGCCACCTACGAAGACAAGGCGGAGCCTTCCTTCAGCTGGGATGCGTTCGTGACCCCACCGACCTTCGTGGATCTCCGACGAGACACCGTCAAGGTGCCCCCGATCGCACTGGAGTCGATGGACGTCGTCCCACTCGATGCGGGCCACTGGCCCATGATCACGGCACCTCGCGAGCTGGCCAACCTGATCGTCGAGCGCACACGTTGATCCGTACGTTTGAGGTTGGTACGGGCGGATGAAATTTCGAGGGCGCTTTGAACTGCATTGTTGCAGTTCAAAGGGCCTTCTCAACAGTGTGCGTGATACTGGGTTCGAACCAGTGACCCCCTCGGTGTGAACGAGGTGCGCTACCACTGCGCCAATCACGCGTTGCGGGTGAAACATTAGCGCATCCGTCCGCCGGACCCACATTCGACCCCGCCGAGACGTAGGCTCCCGGCCATCGGCATGACACCCAGAGGCAACCGAAGGAGCGAGGATGCTCGCGTACGAACGGACCGGCAGCGGGGAGCCCCTGCTCCTGATCCATGGCATCGCACACCGCAGGCAGGCGTGGGCGGGGGTGGTGGAGCGGCTGGCCGACGAGTTCGAGGTGATCACGGTCGATCTGCCGGGGCACGGTGAGTCGCCGGCGTTCGATCTGGCGGGGCGTACGGTCCGGGAGGCGGTGGCCCACGAGCTGAACCAGCTCCGAGAAGAGCTCCGGATCGAGCGGCCGCACGTCGCCGGCAACAGCCTCGGCGGGCTGCTCGCGCTGGAGATGGCCGACGCCGGGCACGCGCGGTCGGTGACGGCGCTCTCCCCTGCCGGGTTCTGGATGAACCACGTCGACTACCTCTACGTCCGGGGTCTGTTCGCCGGGATCCAGGCGGTCGCGCGGCCGCTGGCGCCGGTGGCGGGGACGCTGCTGCAGTCGCGGGCGGCGCGCGCAGTCACGATGGGCTGCTTCTTCGCTCGCCCGGGGCAGATCGACCCGGCTGTCGCGGCCGCCGACACGGCCAACATGGTCAGCTCGCGCGAGGGGATCAGGACGTTCTTCAGCGGTGTCTACCGCTACAGCTACCCAGGGCCGACGCAGACCTTCGTCCCCACCACCGTCGCGTGGGCTTCGCGCGACCTCACCCTCCTCCCCTACCAGGCGAAGGTGGCCGCGCGGCGGCTCCCGCACGCGACCCATCGGTGGCTGACCGGCTGCGGCCACGTACCGATGAACGATGACCCCGACCTGGTGGCCGAGGTCATCCGCGAGACCGCCCGGACTCAGCGGCGCGACGAACAGGTCGCCTAGCCGCGAGCGGCGAGAATCCCGCGCGGGTCGAAGGCGACCCGGATCTCGGTGATCAGCCCGTCCTCGACGCGCATCCAGTTGGCGGTGGGGGCGGGCTCGGCGACAGTGGTGTGCAGGTCGAACCAGGTGATCACGCTCGGGCCGTCGGCGAGCCGCTCCTTCACGTCGATCCTGTCGAGCACCGTGGCCATGCCCTCCATGCCTGCGACGCACTCGTCGGCTCCCTCGATGGTGGCGAGCGGGCCGGCGAAGCTCACGTCGTCGGCCAACAGCGTGCGCAGGCGGGCGAAGTCGCGCTCCTGCCAGGCGGTGAAGTACGCCTCGGCGAGCTCGGCAGCGGATGCGGTCATCGGATCTCCTCAGTGGGTTCGGCTTTCACCATCCAGCCTGACCCGAAGGAAGCGAACACTCAAACAGATGGTTCTGCTGATTGCTAGCATCAGTAGTGATGGAAATCGGACAGCTCCGCTACTTCGTCGCCGTCGTCGACCATGGTTCCTTCACGGCCGCTGCTCAGCGGCTCCATGTCAGCCAGTCGGGCATCAGCGCCCAGCTGGCCAAGCTCGAGCGCGAGCTCGGCCACGACCTGCTCGTCCGGGGTCCCCGCAACGTACGACTCACCCGTGCCGGCGAGACGCTCCTCCCCCGCGCCCGCGACGCGATCCGCGCGATCGAGGGCGTGCGGCAGAGTGCCGACGAGCTGAGCGACCTGATCCACGGCCAGGTACGCCTCGGGATGATCGCCGGGTGCACGATCCCCGGTTTCCTCGACGCCGTCGCCACCTTCCACCGCGAGCATCCCGGGGTCAGCGTCGAGCTCGTCGAGGACACCTCCGACCGCCTCCAGCAACGTACGCTGGCCGGCGAGCTCGATCTGAGCCTGATCTCCCATGCCGGTCCGGTCATCGAGGGCCTGGCCACGGATTCCGTCAGCAACGAAGGACTCGCCGTGATCACGCTCCCCGGCCATCGTCTGGCCGGCGCTGAGCCACGGCTCGCCGACCTCCACGAGGAGACGGTGCTCTGCATCCCGCCGGGCACCGGGATACGTACGGCCTTCGAGCAGTCGTGCGCGCGGGCGGGCGTGGACCCCAAGGTCGACCTCTCCGGGTCCAACCCGGAGACTTTGCTCGGGCTCACCGCGCGCGGCCTGGGCGTCTGCGTGCTGGCCGGGTCCATGGCGCGAGGCACCGAGCTGGTCGCGACCACGATCGTCGATGCGGAGGTGCGGGCCGGGCTCGCGCTGATCATCCGGGACGGCGACCGTCAGCGTGCCACCCGACGCCTCTACGACCTCGTCCGCAGCACTCTCAGCTGAGCACGTCGGAGGCCACCCGCGGGTGGCGCAGCCCGGGGTGCTCGGCCGGGAGCGAGCGCTGCAGGACGACCCAGCTCATCAGCAGGCACAGCGCCACCAGAGGCCAGCTGAGCGCGACCCGGGCAACGGCCAGGGCGAACACGTCACCCGACCACCACAGCGGCGCGAAGACCGAGACCCGGACGACATACTGGCCGACCCAGACCCAGCTCGCCCGCGAGTAGCCGCGCAGCAGCGCCGGGTCACGGCGCCAGGTGCCGCGTTGGCGCAGCACCAGACCGACGATCACACCCAGCAACGGTCGCCGGAACGCGATGCTGACCAACCACACCAGGGCGCTGGCCGCGTTGGCGGCGAGCTGGACCACGAAGAAGTCCTCCGCCCGCCCCGTACGCAGCGCGATCATCGCCGCGACGGCGACCCCGGCCACGCCCAGCAGGACGGCGCGCGGCTTGCGGCCCTTGTGCCACTGCCAGACCGCGACGATCGCGGCGACCACCAGGGAGACCACGGTCGCCACCCACAGCTCGCCGCTGACCAACCAGCCGAGCGCGAAGGCGACCGGCGGAATGGTGGCGTCGATCGCTCCACGGGCGCCTCCTAGGAGGTCCGCGAGAGTTTCGGCGTCATCGTCGCGGCGGCCGGTGGTCTTCACGCGAGTAAGGGTAGCCTTACCAACAAGGGCGGCGCCGTCTCGGTCCGCGTAAGTGACCTCTCGGTCGACGGGAGTGACGCCTCGGCCGACGGGAGTGACGCCTCGGTCGACGGGAGTGACGCCTCGGCCGACGGGAGTGACGCCTCGGCAATGTTCACCGCGAGGGCAACCCGCGGACGTACGCCGGCCATCCGGCGCCGGTTGGCTCGACCCGCGCCGCTGCTCGGGCACGCGGAGACGCCCTTATCTCATGCGGAGGATCCAACGTGTCGAACGATCACCACCCCCACCCCCACGGCCACAGCCACTCTCACGACGGCCACGACGACGGCCACGGCCACGGCCACACGCACTCCCACGAGGTCGACGAGATCACCCTCGCCGCCTCCTCGGACGCGTCCGACGGCGACCTGCGTCCCGCCGAGGTCTCGCGGCGCAACCTGCTTCGCGCCGCCGGCGTCGCCGGTGCCGTGACCGCGGGGATGGCCGGGATGACCGGCGTGACCCCGGCGATGGCCGAGGCCGCCACCGTCGCCACCGCCAAGGGCGGCAACCGGGCCAGGATCCGGCACTGGCTCGCCGGCGACCACCACATCCACACCCAGCACAGCCCGGACGGCATGTACCGGGTCATCGACCAGGCCCAGCACGGCGCCGCGTACGGCCTGGACTGGCTGGTCATCACCGACCACGGCGGCGCTACCCACGCGAAGCTCGGCGTCGACGTGGTCAACCCCGACATCGTGGCCGCGCGCAAGATCCTTCCGGAGACCCTGATCTTCCAGGGGCTGGAGTGGAACATCCCGGCCGCCGAGCACGGCACCGTCTTCGTCGCCCCGGGGCGCAACGAGGTCGCGGTGCTCAAGCAGTTCGAGAACAGCTACGACGGAAGCGTCAGGAATGCTCGTGCCAACACCCCGGAGAACGAGGCGCTCGCCGTCGCTGCGATCCAGTGGCTCGGCACCCAGAAGACCAAGCGCCGGATCGACGACGCACTGTTCCTCGCCAATCACCCCGCCCGCAACGGCATCGACAGCCCTCACGAGGTGCGGGCCTGGCGCGATGCCGACCCCCGGATCGCGATCGGGTGGGAGGGCGCGCCCGGACACCAGGCCGGCGGGCTGCCGTCCGGCTACGGCCCGGGCAGCGCGCGTGGTGGCTACGGCAACTCCGCCGGCGCCAACTCGTTCCCGGGCTACCCGCCGGAGAGCTACCGCTCCTGGGGCGGGTTCGACTTCTACACCTCGACCGTCGGTGGCCTGTGGGACTCCATGCTCGCCGAGGGGAAGCCGTGGTCGATCACCGCGAACTCCGACTCGCACCGCAACTGGAGCGACACGGCCGTCCGCGGTGGCGGCGACTTCAACGCCAACGGTCGTTACGACGACCCGGTCTACGGCGGCGGGATCCAGCTCAACCTGGCCGACTTCTGGCCAGGCTTCTACAGCCGGACCCACGTCGGCGCCAGCTCTCGTGACTACGGCGCGGTGATGCGCGGCATGCGGGACGGCCGGGTCTGGGTCGACCACGGCAGCCTCGTCAAGAGTCTTGACGTGCGGGTAGTCGCCACCAGCCGTCGCGGAACGGTCTCCGAGACCCTCGGCGGCACGCTGCAGGCCTCCCGTGGCAGCCGCGTCGAGCTGGTGGTCACGATCACCGCGCAGGACGTCCCGAACTGGTCGCAGTTCGTCCCAGAGCTCAACCGTGTGGACGTGATCCGTGGGACGGTGGACGTCGATCACGCCTCCGGTGACGCCGACACGATGACCGCTCCGGACACCACGGTCATCAAGCAGACCGACGTCTCGGGGCGCACCGGCACCTACACGCTGCGCTATGACCTCGGCGAGCTGGAGGAGGCCTTCTACGTGCGTCTGCGCGGCACCGACGCCAACCGGTCCCAGCCCGGCTACCTCGGCGCGAGCATCGACCCGGCCGGTCCGGCCATCGACGTCGTCGGCGACGCCGACCCGTGGGTCGACCTGTGGTTCTACACCAACCCGGTCTGGGTCGTCCCGACTCGATGACCACCCGACCCCTGGCCGTCGACGCCGACGCCCGGGACCTCGCCGCCGCCGAGCACCTCGTCCACAGCCTGGACGAGGTGCTCGGCGCGGGGCAGGCCGCGGACGCGTACGTCATCAGCACCCATGTCGTGCGCGAGCCGACCGCCCGCTTCGTCGCCGTCCTGAGCTGGCCCGATGGCCCGGCGGTCGAGGAGCTGACCGCGCTGCTCGCGGACGGACTCCCCCAGGCGTACGTCACCCTCGACTCCCCCGCGATCGACGAGGCCGCCGCGCGCAGCGCCGGGCGCCTGGCCCGCTACCCCGGACGCACCAGCATCGAGACCGTGACCACAGTGGCGGCGGTCGAGGCCGACAGCATCGTCGACGCCGTCGAGGGGCTGGCCGGGATCTCGCTCGGGCCCGACGACACCCTCGACCTCACCGGGTTCGCCCGGCCGGTGTGGCGTGATGGCCGCTGCGTGCTCCTGGTCCAGCGCGCCGCCAGCGGCCTGGTGCCGTTCGAGGTGCGCCACCAGATCCCCTGCTGCTCCGACCACTGACCCCGGCGAGCCGGCCTCAGACCGAGGCGGATCCCCGGGGCAGCGGCGCCTCCCAGTGGCGCCACATCGCCAACAGCCGCCAGCCGACGCAGACGACGAATGCGGTAGCCATCACCAGCGACTGCGGCAGCTCGAGGAAGAGGCCGAACGCCACGATCGCGGCGCCGGCGAAGGCAGGGATGGCGTAGAAGACGCTGCGGCGCAGGATGACCGGCACCTGACCGGCGAGCACGTCGCGTATCGCCCCGCCGCCGACGCCGGTGGCCAGGCCCATGACCGCGGCGGCGAGCGGGGAGAGCCCGAAGTCGAGCGCCTTGACCGCCCCGGCGATGACGAAGAGCCCCAGCCCGAGGGCGTCGAAGACGTTGATCAGCGGCCCGAGCCGGCCCAGCGCCGGATGGAAGTAGAAGGTCAGCAGACCGGCCACCATCGGCACCACGAGGTAGCGCCAGTCGGAGAGCGCGGCGACCGGTGTCGCGCCGATGGCCATGTCACGCAGGAAGCCGCCGCCGAGGCCGGTGACGCAGGCCAGGACGATCACGCCGAAGATGTCGAGCTCCTTGCGGACCGCCATCAGGCCGCCCGAGAGCGCGAAGACGAAGCACCCGACCAGGTCGAGCACGAGAAGGGTCAGCGTCTGTTCCACTGCCAAATGGTCGCCTCGCAGGTCCCAAAAAACCCAAATGCCACGACCACGCCGCACGGGCACCCCATACGATGCAGGTCAGTGGCGTAGGGTCGTCACAACCGTATCTAGAATTGAGAAGAGGATGTCAGCCGAAGGATTGCCCCTGACTCCGGGCCAGCTCGAAGAGCAGGCGCCGGATGAGGCTGGTCCCGTCCTTCTGCGGCTCATCTCGGTCAGTGACGATGGTCTACGAATGCTTCTCGTCGATGACGAGGACCGTGAGTACACCGCCGACATCGACGACCGTCTCCGTGCAGCACTCGAGGCTGTGTCGACCCGCCGATCGGAGCAAACCGTGAACAAGACCCCGAGCAGCAGCCTGCGGCCCCGTGACATCCAGACCCGCATCCGTGCGGGCGAGAGTGCCGAGGAGGTCGCCGCTGTCGCCGGCACCACGGTCGAGAAGATCCTGGCCTTCGCCGGCCCCGTCCTCGCCGAGCGCGAGCACATGGCCCAGCGTGCCCAGCAGGCTTCCGTACGCCGTCGGCCCGGTGAGGCCTCCAGCACCGCCCGCACCCTGGGCGAGGCAGTCGGAGCGCACTTCCAGACGATGTACGCAGACCCGGGTTCGGTCAACTGGGACTCCTACCGGCGCCCCGACGGACGCTGGAAGCTCACCGGTGAGTACGAGACTCCCGAGCGCTCCGGGATCGCCGAGCTGATCTACGACATCCCCGGCAATTTTGTCGAGCTCGAGAACGACGACGCCCGCTGGCTGACCGGCGAGAAGCTCGAGGAACCGGTTCCCGAGCCGGACCCGGTCACCGACGACATGCTCGCCGCCCGCCGGCGCCGCGCACAGAGCTCGGCCCCTTCAGCACCGGCCGCACCGGCGACTCCTCCCCCGGCGGCCCCGCCCGCTCCGACGGCCAAGCCCGCTCCGGTCGATGTCGACACTCCGCTCGAGGCGTTCCTCGGTGACGAGACGCCGACCGAGAAGCAGGCCCCGGTCCCGGCCGAGCCCGAGCCGACCATCGAGCCCGTTGCCGAGCCGGCTCCCGTCGAGCCCGCTGCCGCTGCCACAGAGGCCGCCGACGAGCAAGCCGAAGATGCGTCGCAGAAGCCCGCCAAGAAGTCGGCCTCGAGGCGCAAGCGCGCCTCGGTGCCGAGCTGGGACGAGATCATGTTCGGCGGCGGCAAGCCGGAGTGACCCGGCTCGTCAGCCGAAGGGCAGCGGCTCGGGCACCAGGGAGACGGACTTGGCCCGGGCCGCGGTCAGGCGGCGGCGGTGGTGCTGGCGGCAGAGGACCTCGTAGGAGACCGTGCTGGGTGCCTGGTCGGTGTCGCCGACGACGACCTGGTCGCCCTCGGTGACCATCACGCCGTCCTCGACCCGGGCGTTGTGGGTGGCCCGCTTGCCGCACCAGCACAGCGCCTCGACCTGCAGCACCTCCGTACGGTCGGCGAGCTCGACCAGTCGAGCGGCACCCGGGAATAGCCGGGTGCGGAAGTCGGTGAGGATCCCGAAGCAGAACACGTCGATCTGCAGCTCGTCGGTGATCTTGGCCAGCGCCTCGATCTGCTCGGGCGTGTAGAACTGAGCCTCGTCGCAGATGAGGTAGTCCACCCGGCCGCCGTGGGTCAGCGCGTCGACGATGTGGCGCCAGAAGTCGAAGTCGTCGGTGACCTCGATCGCATCATGGGTCAGACCGAGCCGCGAGGTGACCACCGCACCCCCGGAGCGGTCGTGGACGGTGAAGATCAGCCCCACCCTGCCGCGTGCCGCGTGGTTGTGGTTGGTCTGCAGTGCGAGGGTCGATTTCCCCGCGTCCATCGTCCCGGTCCAGAAGGTCAGCTCAGCCACCCGGAGAACACTAGTGGTTCAAGAGACGAGCAGCGGGATCAGCATCTCGTCAGGGGTGAGTGATCCGTGCAACCCCACCAGGGTCGTCTCGTACTGGAACAGGCTCGTCGAGACCACCGCGTGCTCTCCGTGCGAGGCGACGATGACGTCGCCGAGCCGCGGCAGCACCGACGGCGTGACCGGTCCGAACCAGCCACGCCGGATCGCGGTCTCCCGGGTCATCACGTCGGCCTTGTCGCCCAGCTGCTCCGACCAGGTCGCGACCACGTCGTCGACGGCGCCGCGCGAGCAGTAGAGGTGGCGGAAGCGAGCCTCGCCGCCGACCAGGGCGACCCCGTCGCGGAGCTCGGGGAAGTCGTCGATGTCGGTGCGCGACGAGGCGGGCGAGTCGACCATACCGTGGTCGGCGAGGACCAGCAGACGTACGGACGGGTCGAGGGCGTCTCGGAGCTGCTCGGCCTCGGCGTCGATCATCGAGAGCTGCTGCAGCCAGGGCGAGGAGGCGACACCGTACTTGTGGCCGGTCCAGTCCAGGTCGCCGTCGTAGAGGTAGGTCAGCGAGCCCGGCACCCGCGAGAGGGTCACCGCGGACGCGATCCGCTCCCCGACCCGGTCGGCGCCGACGAACTCCGCACCGCGGTGGGCGGCGATGGTCAGGCCCGAGCCGCCGAAGACGCGCTTGTTGATCACCGTGACCGGGACACCTGCCTCGCCCATCCGCTGGAAGACCGTCTGGTTGGGCTGCCACTCGACCGGGTCGACGTCCTTGCGCCACTGCAGCGCGTTGAGCAGGTGGTCGGTGCCGGGGATCCGGGAGGTGTAGCCGACCAGACCGTGGCCGCCGGGGGTCAGCCCCGTCCCGAACGAGGTGAGGCTGGTCGCCGTCGTCGACGGCACCCCCGCCGTGCCTGGCTGCTGATTCTCGCTCAGCGACGCCAGGAACGGCGCCGCGTGCGCATAGCGCCGCAGCAGGTTGGTCCCCATCCCGTCGACCAGGAAGATCACGTACGCAGCCGCCGAGGGCAGCTCGAGACCGGATCGCGCCTCGGAGGTGCCGAGCGGGACGTCCATGGCGGCGGCGACCGCCGGCAGGACATCACCCAGCGAGCGCTCTCCGTAAGCGGGAGCGAGGAACCCGGTCACCACTGCCTCACCGGCTGTGAGTGCGAGCCGAGAGCGATTCCGCGAAGGAGAGCAGGCGGTCGACCGAGTCGTGACCGTCGGCGGCAGCCGAGACGCGCAGCGAGAAGTCGTCGGGGGTGAGCACGCCGGTGTAGCCGTGGTCGGCGTCGCAGTTGGGGTCGGAGCAGCCCGCGGGCTCCAGGTCGACGCGGTTGACGCCGCCCCAGCCGATGGTCATGACGACCTCGGCCGGCTTGCTCGAGCCCTTCGTCGGGTTGGTGATCATCCGGGTCACCACCACGGAGTTGACCGAGTCGATGCGCACGGCCTCGGTCGAGGTCGAGGTGTAGGGCTCCGGCAGCAGGTCGTCGCCGGCATGCTCGTCGGTGTGGGCCAGGATCAGCCTGGTCGGGGTCAGCACCAGCACGGAGAGGTGGCGGCGCACCTCGTCGCGGTCGAAGGTCGGCTCGTGGTGCAGGAAGAAGGAGGACACCTTCTCCCCCGCCACGGCGGAGGCGACACAGTCGGCCACCACCTCGGGGTAGTAGCCGGTGCGGTCGATCTCGACGCGCAGGTCGTCGGCGCGGTCGAGATCATCGGTGCGGGTGCTCATGTCACCCATCCTTCCACGCGGCTCCACCCTCGCCTAGCCGGGCAGGGTGTCGCCCACCGCCGGGTTGAGGCGGCGTACGAACCAGTCCGAGCGCGGATCGGCGACCAGGTCGACTCTGGCACTGGCGGTGAGGACGGCTGAGTACTCGAGGCCGACCAGGACCAGGGACAGGTCGAGCGAGGAGATCTGGGGCAGGTCGTTCTGCAGCTGGGCGACCTTGAGGACGAGCCGCTCGATCTCGTCGACGTCGACCATGTCGCCGCCGCGGTAGCCGAAGAGCATCGGCGCGGCCTTGATCTCGCGCACCATCGAGGCCGAGTCCCGCTTGGACAGCGGCGGGATCCGGTAGGCGCGGTCGGCCAGCAGCTCGGTGATCGGTCCGGCGATGCCGAAGGAGACCACCGGCCCGAACAGCGGGTCCTCCATCGACCGGATCGCGACCGGGACTCCCGGCGGCGCGGTGCGCTGCACCGTCAACCCACCGGTCTCGGGCGGGATCCGGCTGGTGATCTGCTCCCAGGCCTCGGTCATCTCGTCGACGTCGTCGATGTTGCGTACGACGTGGGCCTGATCGGGCCGCTCGCGCACGCTCTCGATGGTCGCCTTGAGCACGACGTCCCAGCCGAGGTCCTCGGCGGCGGAGATCGCCTCCTCGAGGGTGGTGACCTTGTGGGTGTTCCACAGCTTGATCCCATAGGCGGCCAGCACCATGGTGAGGTCCTCGCGGCTCAGATCGCCACCCGAGGGGCGCGCGGCGAGCACGTCGGTGACGATCTTGCGTGCCGTGCGCGGGTCGCACTCGTCGGAGCTGTGCCACGGCGTCTCGCCGTCGGCGGAGCGCAGCCACACGGCGTACTCCACGACCTTGGCCAGGGCGCGCACGGCCGACTCGACCGAGGAGTACGACGGCACCGAGCCGCGGCCCGCCGTGGACCCGGCCACATCGGGGACGCGGAGCAGCTCGGGGACGCCCTCGGCACCGAGGAAGCTGGTGACCAGCGGCTTGTCGGACTGCTCGCCGACCGCGGCGAGCACGTTGGCGATCTCCTCACCGGAGACGTTGAGCGGCGGGATGTAGACCGAGATCACCGCGTCGACCTCGGGATCGTCGATGGCCGCGTCGAGCGCGTCCTCGAAGTCCTCGGCGCTCGGCTCGGTGGGCAGCGGCACCTGCTTGTTGACCTGCAGCCCGACCGAGACGGCGGCGTCGGCGGCCAGCAGGCCCAGGGCGTCGGAGTTGCCGACGATGGCCACGCGCCGACCTCGCGGGAGCGGCTGGTGGGCGAGGAGCTGGGCGACGTCGAACATCTCGTCGAGGGTGTCGACCTGAATGATCCCGGCCTGCCGGAACATCGCGTCGACAGCCGCCGGTGGGGCGCTGATCTTGCGGACCGCGTGGCCCATCGGCACACCCTGGGTGGTGCGGCCCGAACGGACCGCCACGATCGGCTTGCGCTGGGAGACGCGGCGGGCGATGCGGGAGAACTTGCGCGGGTTACCGATCGACTCGAGGTACATCATCACGACCTCGGTCGAGGCATCCTCCTCCCAGTACTGCAGGAGGTCGTTGCCGGAGACGTCGGCGCGGTTTCCGGCGCTGACGAAGGTCGACAGGCCCAGGCCGCGGTTGTTGACCTTCTCCAGGATCGCTGAGCCGAGCGCACCCGACTGGCAGAAGAAGCCCGCACGTCCGCGCGGCGGCATCGTCGGGGCGAGGCTGGCGTTGATCTTGACCTGCGGGTCGGTGTTGATCACCCCGAGCGCGTTGGGCCCGATCAGTCGCAGCCCGTAGGAGCGCGACAGGTTCACCAGGCGCCGCTGCCGCTGGCGGCCCTCCTCACCGGTCTCGGCGAAGCCGCTGGAGATGACCACGAGGCCGTGCACGCCCTTGGCGGCACAGTCGAGCACGACGTCCTGCACCGCGTCGGCGGGCACCGCGACGATCGCCACGTCGACGTCGTCGGGGATGTCCTGCACGCTCTTGTAGGCCGGCATGCCGCTGACCGCGGTGGAGCTGGGGTTGACCATGTAGACCCGGCCGGTGAAGTCGCCGATCACCAGGTTGCGTACGAGCGCCTGGCCGACGGTCTCCTGCCGTCGGCTGGCGCCGATCACGGCCACCGAGCGCGGGTTGAAGAAGCGGTGGATCGAGGCGGCCTCGGCCTCGTGCTCGCGCAGAGCGAGCCGGCCGACCGCGGTGTCGGTGACGTCGATCGAGAACTGCAGCGAGATGACGCCGTCCTCGTAGACGGAGGCCACCTTGTAGCCGGCGTCGCGGAAGGTCTGGATCATCCGCCCGTTGTCGGGGAGCACATCGGCGGTGAACTTGGTGACCCCGCGCTCGCGCCCGGCCTGGGCGAGGTGCTCGAGCAGGATCTGCGCGATCCCGCGGCCCTGGTAGTCGTCCTCGACGAGGAAGGCGACCTCGGCCTCCCCCGGCTTGACCACGTCGTAGCGCCCGACCGCGATCATCCGACCCCGCAGGGTCAGGATGAACGCGACCCGGTCCTTGTGGTCGACCTCGGTGAAGCGCGCGACGTCACGGGCCGAGAGGTGCGGCATCGGCGAGAAGAAGCGGTAGTACTTCGACTCGTCGCTGACCCGGTGGTCGTAGAAGTCGACCAGCAGGTCCTTGTCCGCCGACCTGATCGGCCGGATGTGCGCCGTCCGCCCATCGCGCAGCAGCACGTCCGCCTCCCAGTGGGAGGGATACGGCGGGGTCTGCTGCGCGGTCACGAGAGAAATCTAGCGGGAGACGCCAGAGTGCCGCGCGTGCCGGGCGCGGTCAGTGGCGTACGACGTTGGCGCGGTCGCGCTCGTTGAGCACCCGCCAGCCGTCGTAGTCCCAGTTCCTCGCCAGCTTCTGGGCGTGCTTAGGGGCATCGCCCTCATGGTTGCGGAGGACGAGCTCGCGCACGGCGAACTCGATTGCCTCCTGGGGCGTGCTCGCGCCGGAGATCCGCTGGATCTCCGCGAGCAGCTCGGTGTCGAGCTCGATCTGGGTGACAGCCATCTTCAAGCACCTCCATGTGCGTTGAACCAGTGACTCCTGGACGGTTTGACCTATACAGCCAATGTACGCGGATGTACGGCGTACGGAAGGGCTGCAGGAGCCGAGGACCTCACGCGGCAAGATCGTGGTCGAGGAGCAGATCGCGCAGCACGAACTCTGCCAGGGACAGTGGTGGTGGGTCCGGTGTCCAGGTGTCGGGTGGTGGGCTGACGTAGGTGTGTCCGGTGGGTGTGATGGTGATGATGCTGCCGTCCGGTCCTGGTCTGGCCTGCCAGCCGAGCGCTTCCTTGGCCTGATTGCATCTCTCGCAGAGCCCTTGAAGGTTCGCGGCGCTGGTGGTGCCGCCGTCTGTGTGGCGTTGGGCGTGGTCGACGTTGCGGATCGGGGCGTCGCAGCCGTTGGTGCGGCAGATCCCGCCATCGCGGGTGGTGATGAACTCTGCGAGACCCTCGGGGGCTGTGCGGGAGCGGGACTCCATCGCGACCAGCTGGCCGGCGGGATCGGTGAACAGCCGCCGCATGAAGACCTCCGCGTCGGCGAGCGCCTCACGGGCCCAGGCGGCAGGGACGGGTCCGTAGCCCTCGACCATCGCGGGCTGGTCGCTATCAGCAGCCATGGCCTCGGCAGTCATGACGACCTTGACCTCGACCCGAGGCTTCGCGCCGGTCGTGCTTCGGCCGGTGATTCGGTCGACGAGGGTGTCGGCCATGACCTGGCCACGGGTCCGTTCATCTCCAGCCGCCCGGGCGGCCATGGCGGCCTGGTCCAGTGCGGCATAGACCGCGACGCCGTCTTTGACCGGGAGCAGGGCACCGAGCCAGGTCATCGTGTCCGGTGCCGGCCGGACGCTGACCCGACGGTCCTTCTCCGCGTTCGCGGCACGAGCCACGACGGACTCCTGGTCAAGGGTGATCGCGAGCTTCTTGGCCGCGTTCTCGAACTGCCGCAACCCCATCGCCACGACAGCAGGCGGTTCACCGTCCGGGCCAGGTGCACAGAGCTGGTAGTCGATGACCCGGCGATCTTCTAGTGAGAGGCAGGCGGTTTCGCGGGCGAGGATGGTGGCCTGCCACTGCGAGAAGAGGCCGGCTTTCATCAACGCGAACGTGTGCGGCATCTCGGCGAGGAGGATCTTCGCCAGGCCGAGCAGTTTGGCGCCCTTGGCCGGTGAGACCCGCCGCGCCAACGCCACCTGCGAAGCCACTCCTTCGCCAAGCTTGCGGGCAGGGATCCCGGCCTCGGCCTGCCGCACCCGGACGGCCTCGTCGAGGCGTACCGCTGCTTCTGCCTGAACGGCCTCAGCGGCGCACTTGACCTCTTCAAGCCGGCTGATCCAGTCGACCAGTTCCTTCTCGGACGCACCCAGTGGCGGCCCGGCAAGGAGCTGGTCGACGGTCTCGTTCATACGCCCCATTATATGTGAAACAGCACCACGGCGCTACCTGTTTGTGCTGTTCAGCACCGATTTATGCGGTCCGCGAACAAGTAACCTGATCCCCGCGCCACACCCTCGCCGCCGCCCCGATAATGGCGAAATCTTTTCTCGATCAGGTGCCGGGTCAAGGATGGCCGAAGGCCACCGCGAAGCGGCGGGCGAAGCCCGTTCTTGACGCGGCGCATGATCGAGAAACACTCGAGGAAGGGTCGGCGGCGAACACGGAGACGAAGAAACAGTCGCCAAGCGAGGTTTCCTCAGGGGAGGTCTCGACAAGCTCGACCCCGCGAAGACGACTGTGTTGGTCTCGACACGCCTCCGCCTAGCGGCTCCGGCGGCTCGACCAGCGAATCAGGAGATCTGCTGGATGAGGTTGTCAGCGATCTCCTCCATGGAGTTTCCCTCGAGGAACTGCTCGCCGTCGAGAAGAACGGTCGGAGTACCCCGAACGCCGTCGTCTGCGGCCGCCCGGGTGGCGGCGTCGGCCCAGTCCTTGCCCTCGAGATTCTCGATACCGTCCTTGACAGCCGACTCCTCGGCGCCGGCCTCGACGGCCAGGTCGACGAGATCAGCAGCGTCGGGGAACGGGCCGGACTCGCTGGGCTGGTTCTCGAAGAGCAGGTCGTGGAACGTCTTGGCGACATCGTCTCCGGCCTCTTGCTGGACGACGGCGAAGGCCGAGGTGGCGAGCTCGGAGTAGGGGCCGATCTGGTCGAGGAGCACGAACGGGCGGTAGTCGACCTGGACCTTGCCGTCGGCGGCCAGCTCCGCGAGATCCTCGCGGGTCGCAGCCTCGAAGTCACCGCAGTAGGGGCACAGGAAGTCCTCGTAGATGACGACCTTGCGCGGCGCGTCGTCGGGCCCGATCACCAGACCGTGCTCGCTGCTGCCGGCGTCGACCGCGGTGATCTTGCTGTCATCGGAGCGACTCAGGCTGAACCAGACGAGACCGCCGACGATCACCGCGAGAGCGACGACGACCGCCACGACCGTGAGGATCGACTTGCGGGCCTGCTTCTTGCGCAGAGCCTCCAGCTCCGCGGCGGCCTTGGCAGCGCGTGCCTCCCGCTTGTCTTTGCGCGAGGGGCTGCTGGCTGAATCCGTGCTCATGTAGCCAACATATGTCCGTCTCCTGAGCGCAGGCTGAAACCACGCCATGGGAACCGTTATCACATCGTCTCCTACCCTCCCTATAAGCCGTTGACCAGCGGCGTTATGGTGCTCTGCGTGGCTTCACTGAACGAACGTCTGGTCTGGATCGACTGCGAGATGACCGGGCTGTCCCTCGAGAACGACGCACTCATCGAGGTGGCAGCCCTCGTCACCGACTTCGATCTCAACGTGCTCGGCGACGGCGTCGACATCATCATCAAGCCCCCGGCCGAGGCGCTGGAGCAGATGGACGACTTCGTACGCGACATGCACACCAAGTCCGGCCTGCTCGTCGAGCTGGAGAACGGCGTCCCGATGCGTGAGGCCGAGGAGCAGGTCCTGGCCTACATCTGGGAACACTGCGGCAAGGACTCCCGTCCGCCCCTGGGCGGCAACACGGTGGCCACCGACCGCAACTTCCTGGCCCGGGACATGCCCGAGCTGGAGGGGTTCCTGCACTACCGCAACGTCGACGTCTCCTCGATCAAGGAGCTGTCGCGGCGGTGGTTCCCGCGGACTTACTTCTCCGCTCCCCCCAAGCGCGGCAACCACCGCGCGCTGGCCGACATCCAGGAGTCGATCGAGGAGCTTCGCTACTACCGCGAGGCCGTCTTCGTGCCGATGCCCGGGCCCGACTCCGACACGGCCAAGGCGATCGCCGCCCGGCACGGCGCCTCGATCACCGGGATCGTCGATCCCAAGGCGATCCCCGATTCCACAGATCCGGCCTGATCCTCTATGATTCTTGCTGGCTCGGACATGCGCTGTCCGGGCCGATGGTGGGTATAGCTCAGCTGGTAGAGCGCCGCCTTGTGGTGGCGGATGTCGCGGGTTCAAGTCCCGTTACTCACCCCAAACGAACGGCCCGTCCGAGAGGACGGGCCGTTCGCCATTTGTATAGGTGATCCACTCTTGGATTCCCGGGAATACCTGACTAAAGTCAGATATATGACGGTTGACACCTCGGTGATGCGCAAGTTCAACATGAGCTACGTCCGTCGGGTGGGCGCGCTCGAGGACTCATTCCTCGGCAGCGGTCTTCCCTATGGCACCGCTCGCATCCTCTACGAGATCGGTCTCGGCGCCGAGACGGTTCAGGATCTCAGGACCAGACTCGGCGGCCTCGACTCCGGCTACGTCAGCCGGATGCTGCGGACGCTGGAGAGCAAGGGGTA
>NZ_JBEXSD010000008.1:0-109350 GCF_040613495.1 Nocardioides sp. NPDC006273
CCGCTTCGCGGTGGCCTTCGGCCATCCTTGACCCGGCACCTGATCGAGAAAAGATTTCGCCATTATCGGGGCGGCGGCGAGGGTGTGGCGCGGGGTTCAAGTTGCTTGTTCACGGACTGCGTAAATTGGTTCTGACCAGCAAAAACAGGTAGCACAACGGTGTTGTTTCGCATATAATCAGGTGTATGAACGAGACCGTTGATGAGCTCCTCACCGGGCCGCCCCTGGGCGCGTCCGAGGGTGAGCTGGTCGACTGGATCACTCGGCTCGAAGAGATCAAGTGCACAGCTGAGGCTGTCCAGGCAGAAGCAGCCGTACGCCTCGAGGAAGCCACCCGGGCCCGGCAGGCCGAGGCTGGGGTTCCTGCCCGGAAGCTTGGCGAGGGCGTCGCGTCCCAGGTGGCGTTGGCGCGGCGGGTCTCGCCCGTCAAGGGCGCCAAACTGCTCGGGCTGGCGAAGATCCTGGTCGCGGAGATGCCGCACACGTTCGGGTTGATGAAGGCTGGCTTGTTCTCGCAGTGGCAGGCGGCCATCCTCGCCCGCGAGACCGCCTGCCTCTCGCTGGAGAACCGCCGCGTCATCGACTACCAGCTCTGCTCGCCCGGCTCCGACGGCGAACCGCCTGCCGTGGTGACCATGGGACTACGGCAGCTCGAGAACGCCGCCAAGAAGCTCGCCATCACCCTTGCCCAGGAGTTCGTCGTCGCCCGTGCAGTGAACGCGGAGAAGGACCGCCGGGTCAGTGTCCGGCCAGCTCCGGACACGATGACCTGGCTCGGGGCCTTGTTGCCGGTCCAGGACGGCGTCGCCGTATTCGCGGCACTGGACCAAGCCGCCAAGGCCGCGCAGGCCGCTGGGGACGATCGGACCCGTGGCCAGGTCATGGCCGACACCCTCGTCGACCGCGTCACCGGACGAAGCGCCACGGATGCGAAGCCTCGGATCGAGGTGAAGGTCGTGATGACCGCCGACTCTCTCGCCAACGACGCCGACCAGCCCGCGATGGTCGACGGCTACGGACCGGTCCCAGCTGCTTGGGCCCGCGAGGCGCTCGCCGACGCCGAGGTATTTGTCCGCCGCTTGTACACCGACCCCGCCGGGCAGCTGATCGCGATGGAGTCCCGCTCCCGCAAAGCACCCGACGGACTCGCAGAGTTCATCACCACCCGCGACGGCGGGATCTGTCGTACCAACGGCTGCGACGCCCCGATCCGCAACATCGACCACGCCGAACGCCACGCCGACGGCGGCGCCACCAGCGCTGAGAATCTCCAAGGCTTGTGTGAGCGCTGCAACCAGGCCAAGGAAGCCCTCGGCTGGCAGGCCAGACCCGGACCCGACGGCAGCATCATCACCATCACACCCACCGGGCACACCTACACCAGCCCACCACCCGACAGCTGGCGACCGGACCCACCGCCACTGTCCCGGGCCGAGTTCGTGCTGCGCAACGTACTCCTCGACCACCCGCGTGCGGCATGAACCACGCGCATCGCGCCGTTCTGGCTCCTGATCATGGATAGCGTGGGCGGCATGACCGAGATCCAGATTGTCGAGCAGTTCCTGGCCGCCCTCGAGACCGGGAACGTCGACGCGGCGTTGATGTTGTGCGCTGACGACGTCACCTACCAGAACGTGCCGCTTCCGCCGGCGCGTGGCCTGTCCGAGGTCGGGCGGCAGTTGCGGGTGATGGGGAAGTACACGACCGACTTCGAGGTCAGGATGATCAACATCGCGGCCAACGGGCCGGTGGTGCTCACCGAGCGCATCGACGTGCTGAGCCGAGGCTCGGTCTCCGCGGAGTTCTGGGTGTGCGGCACGTTCGAGGTGCGCGACGGCCAGATCGTACTGTGGCGCGACTACTTCGACTGGACGACGTTCATCGCGGCAGGCGTCAAGGGTGTCGGCCGGGCGGCGTTCGGGGCGATTCGGAAGGCCGTCGGCCGCTGACCGTTGTGCGCAACGCACGAGACACATCGTGCGCTGTTCTTGTGACGCCAGTCACAACGAGCCTTACTCTCGGGACATGTCCCGTGCGTCAGCCGCTCTCCTCGCCCTGCTCCTGACCGCCTCCGCCCTGGTCGCCTCGGCCGGGCCGGCGCTCGCCGACCGGAAACCACCCGGTGACCAGCCGCTGCCCGGTTACACGATCAGCAACCCGCCGGTGGCGCCGATCACGGTCGACGGGCAGGCGACGAAGGTGCGCCAAGGGGTGCACAAGCACGCGGCGTACGTCCTGGAAGTGCCGAAGAACTGGAACGGCGAGCTGGTGATGTGGGCTCACGGCTACCGCGGGCTCGGCTACACCCTGACGCCCGAGACCCCGGGGTTCGGACTGCGGCGTACGTTCCTCGAGCAGGGCTACGCCTGGGCGGCGTCGAGCTACTCGACCAACGGCTACGACGCAGGGTCGGGGGTGCGCTCGACGCGGGACCTGGCGGCGTACGCCTCCTCAGATCTCCTGCCGCGCCGGGCTAGTCGCACGTATGTGACCGGGGTGTCGATGGGTGGGCACGTGGTCGGGCGCTCGCTGGAGCAGTACCCGGGCTACTACGACGGCGCCCTGCCGATGTGCGGGCAGCTGGGTGACGTGGAGCTGTTCGACTTCTTCGTCGACTACAACCTGGGCGCGCAGGCGCTGGCCGGGCACGACGCCTACCCCTACACCGGGGACTACCAGAGCGTCGACGTCCCGATCATCAAGGAGCGCCTCGGGCTCGACGGCACCCTGACGGCGGAGGGCGAGCAGCTGCGCGCGATGACGGTCGAGCGCAGCGGCGGGCCGCGCCCGGGGGCGGAGGCCGCCTTCCGGCAGTGGAAGGACTTCCTCTTCAGCCTGCCGTCGGTCGACGACGGCGGCACGCTGGGCTTCAACATCGGCCGGGTCGCGACCAACCGCAACACCGTCTACACGCCGACCTCACCGGTCGACCTCAACACTGAGATCGAGCGGATCGACCCGATCGACCGCGCCGGACGCAAGAGCCACCGGCTCAACGCGCCGGCAGTCATCTCCGGCCGCCCGACCGCGCCGGTGGTGAGCCTGCACAACCTCGGCGACATGTTCGTGCCGTTCTCCCTCGAGCAGATCTACGCGCGTGAGGTGGCCCGCCACCACCGCAGCGGTCTGGTCGTGCAGCGGGCGATCCGCTCGTCCGGTCACTGCGAGTTCAGCCCGGCGGAGGCCGCGGCCGCCTGGGGCGACCTCGTCGACTGGGTCGAGAACGGCGACCGCCCGGCCGGCGACGACGTGCTCGACCGGGCCGCCGTCGCCGCGCCCGACTACGGGTGCGCGTTCACCGACTCCGCCGCGTACGGGACGGGCTCGAGGGGCCTCTACGCGCGCTGCCCCTGACGGAGCTCAGCGGACGACGTCGTAGACGAGCTTGGTGATGCCGTTCGCGTAAGTCTCCGACTCGATCAGCTTCAGCATCTGCTTGTCCTTGTCGGTCTCGCTCCACATCCGCTTGCCGGCGCCGAGGACGACCGGGAAGACGAGCAGGTGGTAGCGGTCGATCAGGCCGGCGTCGGAGAGGTTGCGGGCGAGCTCGGCGCTGCCGGCGATCAGGATCGGGCCGCCTTCGCCCTGCTTGAGCTGCTCGACCTCGTCCAGCGACCTCAGGATGACCTGCGGCCCCCAGTCGTCGACCAGGCCGTCGTCGCCGAGCGATGTCGAGACGACGTACTTCGGGATCTTCTTGACCACCGTGAAGTCCTCGATGTCGGGCCAGATCGGCGCGAAGGCCTCGTAGCTGCGGCGGCCGAACATCATCGCGCCGGCCTCCTCCATCTCGGTGCCCTTGATCTCGTAGGCCTCGGGGAGGAACTCGAGGTCCTGGAAGGTCCAGCCGCCGCTGCGGTGCTGCTCGGAGTCGGAACCGCCGCCGGGGGAGTCGACGACGCCGTCGAGGGACACGAACGCGGAGTAGATGAGTGTGCGCATGAGCCGATCCTGCCGCGCCGGGGCGTACGGCGCCAGGAGTTTCCGGGCGCTACCGTGAATGTCATGACGGCCCGACGACGTGCTCAGGAGTTCTGCGAGGCGTACGGCCTCTCGATGCCGATCCTTCAGGCGCCGATGGCGGGTGCCTGCCCGCCCGGGGCGGCCGCGGCAGTCGCCGACGCGGGTGGCATGGGCGCGGCGGGCGTGGTGCTCGACGGGCCGGAGCGGATCTCGCAGTGGGCGGCAGAGTTCCGGTCGATGTCGGCGGGGCCGTTCCAGCTGAACATCTGGATCCCCGACCCTGTGGTCGAGGATCCCGCCGGGATCTCGGCCGCGGAGGAGTTCCTGCGCGGGTTCGGTACGCCTGCGCCCGAACAGCCTCCCGCGCCCTCGTTCGAGGAGCAGTGCGAGGCGATGCTCGCCGCCCGGCCGCGAGTCGTCTCCTCGATCATGGGGCTCTTCTCGCCGGACTTCGTCGAGCGCCTGCATACGGCCGGGATCGCCTGGTTCGCGTGCGCGACGACCCTGGCCGAGGCGCGCGCCGCGGAGGCGGCCGGTGCCGACGCCATCGTCGCCCAGGGGCTCGAGGCCGGCGGGCACCGAGGAGTCTTCGAGGCGGAGACGGCGGAGCGTACGGCGGTGGGGCTGTTCGCCTTGCTGCCGCACATCGTCGACGGGGTGGACCTGCCCGTCGTCGCCACCGGCGGGATCGCCGATGGGCGTGCGGTCGCCGCGGCGCTGACGCTCGGCGCGAGCGCAGTGCAGGTCGGCACCGCGCTGCTGCGATCGCCGGAGACCGGGATCGCCGATGCGTGGGCGGCCTCGCTGGACGGTCTCGAGCCGGAGGACACGGTCGCCACCCGGGCCTACTCCGGCCGTCTCGGTCGCGCCGCCCCAACTCCCTATGTGCGCTCCTGGGAGGCCGCGGACGCACCGTCGCCCGCGCCCTATCCGCACCAGCGTGCTCTGGTCGCCCGATGGCGGAAGGGGACGCCCGATCCCGGCGCCGAGGTGGCTCTGGACCGCGCCAACCACTGGGCCGGCCAGGCCGCCGCGCGCGCCGTCGCGGAGCCGGCGGCCGACGTGGTGACCCGGATGTGGAGCGAGGCGCGTACGCACCTCCCGGACGTGGGCTGGGGCGACGGTGTAGAACGGAGAGCATGAGCGCACCCTGGTTCCAGCGACTGCTCGCGGACGGCTTCGGCCGCACCGCGGAGGCCCTGCCCACGATCGTCGACGGGCTGTCCGTCGACGACCTGCTGTGGCGTCCGTACGACGGGGCGAACTCGATCGCCTGGACCCTGTGGCACACCGCCCGGATGGAGGACGCCCAGATCGCGCCGCTCGCCGGCGCCGACGAGGTGTGGCTGCGCGAGGGCTGGGCGGAGCGGTTCGCGCTGCCCTACGCGCCCGGCGCGATGGGCTACGGACAGAGCGCCGAGGAGGTCGCGGCCTTCCGGCTGGAGGACCCGAAGCTGCTGACCGGCTACTACCAGGCCGTCCACACGGCCACGATCGAGCTGGTCGAGAGCCTGAGCGAGGACGACCTCGCCCGCGTCGTCGACGAGAGCTGGGATCCGCCGGTGACCGTGGCGGTGAGGCTGGTCAGCATCGTCGACGACGCCGCCCAGCACATCGGCCAGGCGGCGTACGTCAAGGGGCTGCTGGGTCTGCGCTGAGTCAGCGCCAGGGTGAGAGCCAGAGCCAGAGTCAGAGCACGGCGGCGATGGCCTCGTCGACCGTGGCCTCGCCGGAGACCAGCTCCCACTGCTTGCCGACGGTTGCCTCGTCGTCGATGACGGCGGCGATGACCGCGGCCACGTCGGCGCGCGGGATGGTGTCGCGGTCGAGCATCGGAGCCAGCTTCACCCGCCCGGTCGCCGGGTCGTCGGTGAGGCCGCCGGGCCGCAGGATGGTCCAGTCGAGGTCGCTGTCGCGCAGGGCGACGTCGGCGTCGCGCTTGGCCTCGACGTAGGCCTTCCACACCTCTCCGGCGTCGGCCGGCACCGGGTCGTCGACGCTGATCGCCGAGACCTGCACGAAGCGCCGGATGCCGGCTGCCTTCGCCCCCGCGATCGACTTGGTCGAGCCCTCCAGATCGACGGTGCGCTTGCGTTCTATGTTGCCGTCGGGGCCGCCGCCAGCGGCGAAGACCACGGCGTCGCAGCCGGCGAACGCGGCAGCGAACCCGTCGGCGTCCTGGTTCTCGATGTCGAGCAGGCCGACCTCGGCCCCGAGCGCCTCGAGCTCGGCTCGGTAGTCCTCGCTGCGTACGAGCGCGACCGGGGTGTGGCCCGCGGAGTCGAGGATCGGATGAAGGTGCAGGGCGACCTTGCCGTGGCCGCCGACGATGGCGATGCGCATGCCTCCACGATAGGCACATCCACCACTGACAATTGTCACGGTCGGCTCCGGACAATCAGATCTGACGCGCGAGTGCCTCGCGGCGAGAGTCTGGAGACACCACCCACCGTGGGTGGTGGAGACGGAGAAAGACATGACGACCATGACGAACGAGACCGCCCAGCGAAGCCAGGTCAGCTGGGGGCGCATCGTGACAGTGGCGGCGATCGCGGCCGCGGCGGCAGCAGCCGTCTGGCTGCTGTGGACCCAGGTCGGAGGCGTGGACCTCGAGGCGAAGTCTGGGGCAGACATACAGCAGATCGGGATCGGGTCGGTGATCGTCAGCAGCCTGGTGGTCGCGATGGTCGGCGGGGCGCTGCTGTGGTGGTGGCAGCGCCGCTCCGAGCGGGGCACCAGGTGGTGGACGATGCTTGCGGTGGGGATCGCGGTGATCTCCCTGATCACGCCGATCAGCGCGCTCACCGTGGCTGCCGGCCTGGGTCTCGTGAGCCTGCACGTCGTCGTGGCCATCGTCGTCATCGTCGGCCTGCGGCGCCGGTAAGGTGATGAGCGTGTCAGGCGTGTGGTGTCACCTCCAGCGCTATGGCGTGGTGCTGGTGTGGCTTCCGGTGCTGCTGCTCTTCCCACTGCTCAACCTCTCCGGCGACGCCGTGTCGGCCATCGGCCAGGTGGCTCTGGTGCTGGCCCTCGCCGTGGCCGCGGTCGCTCTCGTCCTCACCGGTCGGGTCGCCGTGCTGCTGCCCGCGCTCGTCGTCCTGATCGTTCTCGCCGCGATGCAGGGGGAGGGGTGGCAGACGGTCTGGGGAGTGCTGGCCATCGTCTCTCCGGCAGCTCTGCGCGGCTGGCGTCTGGCGCTGTCCATCGCCGTCGCCACGGTCGGGGCCGCGGTCTCGATCGCGTTGATCGACGGCTTCGGTGACATCTACCTGCTCAGCGTCGGTGGCACGCTCCTCAGCGGGATCACGACCACCGCGTTCCTGCGCCTCATCGAGGCCGTCGAGCAGCTGCGCCGCACCCGGGAGGAGCTGGCCCGGGCGGCCGTGGCCGAGGAGCGTGCCCGGATGTCGCGAGATCTGCACGACCTGCTCGGCCACACGTTGAGCGTGATGGTCGTCAAGGCCGAGGCCGTACGCCGCCTGGCGGCTCGAGACCCCGAGGCCGCCGCCGCGCACGCCGCCGACATCGAGGACGTCGGGCGTGCCGCCCTGGCCGACGTGCGGACCGCCGTCGACCAGATGAAGACGCTCTCGTTGACCGAGGAGCTCGACGGCGCGCGTCGTGCGCTCGACGCCGCCGGGATCCGCACAACGGTGATCGCCGCCTCGTCCGACATGCCAGACATAGCCGGTCAGGCGCTCGCCTGGGTCGTGCGTGAGGGCGCCACGAACGTACTTCGCCACTCCGGGGCGTCCAGCTGCCGCTTCGAGCTCACCGAGGATGCCGGAGGGTTCCGCCTCGCGGTGGTCGACGACGGCGTCGGTGGCCTGGTCGGCACGGCCGGCCTCGGGGACGGGGCCGACGAGAGGTCCGGCGGCCTGGAGGGCCTGAGGCAGCGGTTGCGTGCCGTCGACGGTCGCCTCGACGTACGTCCTGGGGGCGACGGGTTCCGCCTCGAGGCGCGGGTGCCGGCATCATGATCCGCATCCTGCTCGCCGAGGACCAGGCGATGATGCGCGGCGCGCTCGCCGTGCTGCTCGGGCTCGAGGACGACCTCGAGGTCGTCGCCCAGGTCGGCACCGGCACCGAGATCGTGCCGACGGCGCTCGAGGTTCGTCCCGACGTGGCCCTGCTCGACATCGAGCTGCCCGGCATCAGTGGGCTCGAGGCGGCGCGCGAGCTGACCGAGCTGGTCCCGGAGTGCCGGGTGATGATCCTGACGACGCTCTCCCGGCCCGGCTACGTGCGCGAGGCGATGGCCGCGGGCGCGGTCGGGTTCCTGGTCAAGGACGGGCCGGTCGAGGAGCTGGCCGACGCGATCCGCCGGGTGCTGCGCGGTGAGACCGTTCTCGACCCGGACCTGGCCGCCGCGACGCTCCGCGCCGTCGCGAACCCGCTGACCGCCCGCGAGCGCGACGTGCTCGCGGCCTCCGAGGACGGGTCGAGCATCGCCGACATCGCCGGCCGGCTCTTCCTCTCCCCGAGCACGGTGCGCAACTATCTCTCGGCCGCGATCGGCAAGACCGGCACCCGCAACAAGACCGAGGCGGCTCTCACCGCCCGACGCAACGGCTGGCTGGCCTGAGTATCGGGCCTCGGCCGGCGCCGTACGCACGACTTCGCAACGTTATCGATCGGTGATCGGCTCAGCAGCGAAGTCAGGGGCCGTTCGAGGCATGCTATCCCTCATGCGACTTACCGAGCACGAGCTCACCGTGGCCCTGACGGGGGTGGCGAAGACGGTGCTGGCGTCCAGCAGGCGCGGACGCAAGCGTGGAGCGGACATCGACCAGACCTGGGACGAGATGGACCGCTTCAAGCGCTTCAAGCTGCTGGACGGTATCGGCACCCAGATCTTCCCTGTGCTCACCGACCTCCCCGACGTCGACGTGCCGGTCGGCGGTCGCCCGACCTTCCCCGAGCAGGAGATCCGCGAGTCCGTCGAGCGGCAGCTCGGCGACGACATCGGCCGCCTCCGCCGAGCCGTCGTGGTCAAGACCCGCGTCACGCTGGTCCAGACCGCCCTCGCCCACGTCCCGCCCCGCGCCGAGGGTGACCTGCGCCAGGACGGCTGAGCGGCCGGGACCCTCATCCCTGACCACCCACAGGAAGCAGTCCTACTGCCGTCAGGATCGTGGGAACGACGATGAGGACACCGCCCAACACGATCGGCGCCCCGAAAGCGCCCAGCAACATCTCACGCTTACCGAGATCGGCCCGGTGAGCAAAGGAGAATGCCAGGACGCCGAACCCGGCTGCGGCAACGATGAACAGAAGGACGTACGCGACGGACGAGGCCGTGATCCGGTCCGCCTCGCCCGACAGTCCGGTCATCATCAGCGCGGCCTGCAGGAGACTGCCGAGCACGTAGACGGTGGTCGTCGCGAACCCGGCCCAGAGCAAGGTTCCCACCGTCCTCGGCGTCAGGAGCCATGGCCGGCGCGCGATGGCCAACAGCGCCACCGTGGCTCCGACCACCTTGATCGCGGCCACGATCCAGTTGACGACCGAGAGTCCCGATGCGTGGTCGGCATACTCCCCGGTGCCGAAGTGGTCGGTGACCTCGAACCAGATGCTGATCGCAGCGAACCCGGCGCACCACACAGCCATGATCAGACCGACGACGGTCACGCCCCTTGTGGGCGGAGCGAAGGCCGGAGATCTGTCGAGCGAAGTAGTAGATGACATGAGCTCAGGGCCCCTCGACGCGGAAGTTGCCCGCAGTGGTCGGGAAGAACGGTGCGGTGCTGGTGCACGGCCGGGTGTCCTGGAACCCCATGACGTACCAGCTCCAGCCGAGGTGGTCGCGGCGTCCGTGGTCGGCAACCGTGATGCCGACCTCGTGCCCGAGCTCTTCGCCGGGGAGTCCGGGTGCGCCGCCTCTGGTGATCTTGCCTGTGATCACGGCGACATCGTCGCCGGCCATGAGGCAGTCCACTGTGGCAGTGAAGTCAGCCAGGACAGTCCCGTCCGGGCGGACGTGGGTGACGTCGATCGACCCCTGCGCGGCCCACGGGGTGTCGGCGTCCGCGGTGGCGTGTACACGGAAACCGACGGTGTCGCCCTTGTAGTTGGGGAGCTGAAGGGTGCCTCCACCTGCCCCGTCCACGGCGATCTGATCGGCGGAGGGCGGGGATTCCGCTGGGGCGGCGACGGCTCCGGCGCCAGCGGCGAGCACAACGGCCGCCCCGATGCTGGTGCAGACCAGCAACGGTGCCGGCGTCCTCAGGTTGTTCTGCATGAGACTTCTCTCGGTCGACTTCGTGGACGAGACACGAGTCTTTCGTCCGCGTCGGGCGCCGTCGTCAACCTCTGGGATGAAGGCCGTCCCCCTCAAGTCGCGCCCTGGCGCTGGGCGCCGAGTGCCGCCCCTACGATGGGTCGGTGAGCTTGCAACGCGGCCGGTCATCGTCTGGTGACAGCGGCCGTGAGAAACCCTGGTTGGTGGACCTTCTGCTCGCGGCAGCTCTGGCTGTGGTGTTGCTGCCGGTGTCGGCCTCCACAGTGTGGGACAGCACCTGGCCTCTCGCGGGCCGGGTCGCGGTCGTCGCCGCCGTCGGCCTCGCCCATGCGACGGTCGCGGTGCGACGGGTGCGCCCGCGAGTGGCGTACATCCTGGTCTGCGCGGTGATGTCGGTGCTGGTCGCGCTGCCTGAGATGACCAGACGTACCGACGGGTTCTCATTCCACCCGATCCTGCTACCGAGCACACTGCTGTTTCCGGTGCTGCTGTATGCGGTCGCCGCGTGGTGCTCTCCACGAGAGTCGCTGCTGGCGCTGGGCGTCGCCGGCGTCGGTGCCGGGGCGGTGACCTGGCGGCTGTGGGGCGCCGACTACCTGACGGTCGCCCAGCCCGGCCTTGCCAGCAGCGAGGACCCGGTTCGGAGCTGGCAGCTGTTCCTGGTCCTCGGAGTGGTCGCGACCATCGCGGTTCCGTGGGGCCTGGGCAGATATCGGCGACTGCGAGCACAGTATGTGCTGGCGTTGGAGGAGCGAGCCCGGCGCGAGGAAGAGCACAGAGCCGAGAGCGCTGCGGCAGCGGCAGCACAGGAGCGCGTCAGGATCGCCCGTGAGATGCACGACGTGGTGGCCCACTCGCTGTCGGTGATGGTCACTCAGGCAGAGGGCGGCCGGATGATGGCCGCTCGGGACCCGTCGGCCGGCGCACGGGTGCTGGAGACGGTGGCCCGAACCGGGCAGGAGGCGATGCAGGACATGCGCAGTCTGCTCGACGCGCTTCACGACCCGCACGCTGCTCGGGATGATCCCGCACCGCAGCCAAGCCTTCGTGTGCTCCCGGAGCTGATCGAGAGGGTCCGAGCCTCCGGACTTGCCGTGGCCTATGCCGAGCACGGCACCGCGAGCCCGCTCGGATCGGCGGGCGAGCTGGCCGCCTATCGGGTTGTGCAAGAAGCGCTCACCAACGTGCTCAAGCATTCCGGCACTGATGCGGACGCCACCGTGGCGCTGCGCTGGACGCCGGACCAACTGGCGATCTCGGTGAGCAACCGAGCTGGGCAGGTGGTGGCGACCGCCCCTCGTAGCGGCCGGGGACTGGTCGGGATGGCAGAACGGCTCGCCCTGCTCGACGGAACGCTGCATGTCGGACCCGCCGGCGAGGACGGGTTCGAGCTGGTCGCCACGATTCCGACGCTCGCTTCGACAGCTGTGGAGGAGCCCCAGTGACCGTACGTGTGGTGTTGGCCGAGGACCAGGATCTGGTCCGCGCCGGACTCGTCATGATCGTGGAGTCCCAAGACGACTTCGAGGTGGTTGGCGAGGCGGCTGACGGGGCCCAGGCGGTCGACGTGGTGGCGCGGACCAGACCCGATGTGGTCCTCATGGACGTACGGATGCCGGTGATGGACGGGATCGCCGCCACAGCGCAGATCGTGGAGCGGACGCCGTCGTCGCGAGTCATCGTCCTCACCACCTTCGACCGCGACGAACACGCCTTCGCGGCCCTGCGGGCAGGAGCCAGTGGCTTCCTGCTGAAGAGTGCCCGTGCCGAAGTCCTGGTGGAGGCCATCCGCACAGTGCATCGCGGTGATGCGGTCATCGCCCCGACCACCACTAGGCGGCTGCTGGACCAGGTCGCGCCCACCCTGCCCGGCCCCGTGCGAGAGCCTCCGGAGCTTGCCCGCCTGACCAGCCGGGAGCGCGAGGTGCTCATCGAGGTCGCCACCGGTGCGTCGAACGCCGAGATCGCCGAGCGGTTGTTCCTGTCCGAGGCCACGATCAAGACCCACGTGGGTCGTCTGCTGAGCAAGCTGGGTGCGCGCGACCGCGTCCAGGTCGTTGTCCTCGCCTACGAATGTGGGCTGGTCCGCCCCGACCGCAGACCCCGATGACCGGGCACGGCTGAGCGTGGTGCGGTGCCGGCTGGTTGGCATCGACGGCCTGCCAGATGTCCGCCAGCAGCGGCAGCTGGGTGGGGCCGTACAGCATCGCGAAGTTCATCATCCGGAACGCGACCTGGTCGAAGGGGCCGTCCGGCGTCGGGATCGGCTTCTTCTCCAGCTGCTCGGCGAGCTCGAAGAACTTCGCTCGCACCTGCGCCGGTGTCCTGCCCAGGCCGTACTCGCGGTGGTTCGCCGCGGCGAACTTCGCGAAGGCCGGGAAGGTGTCCTCGACGCCCTGCGACCACAGCCGGTCGCTCGCGCAGCCCCAGCCGTGGTGGCGCAGATCACTGCCCCTGCTGAAGACGGTGACCGCGGGAGTCGGCGACAACGGTTGGTGGTTTGGCTGCCATCGGGGAGGATGGCCCCGTGATCGACGAGCGCCCCATCAAGACCTGGCTGACAGACATGGACGGCGTCCTGGTGCGCGAGGAGGAGCCGATCCCGGGAGCGGCCGAGTTCCTTGCGAAGCTCACCGAGGCGTCTGTGCCGTTCATGGTGCTGACCAACAACTCGATCTACACCCCGCGCGACCTCCGGGTCCGGCTGCTCCGCTCCGGTCTCGACGTCCCGGAGAAGTCGATCTGGACCTCCGCGATGGCGACCGCGCAGTTTCTCGCCGACCAGCGCCCGGGTGGGTCTGCCTATGTCGTCGGCGAGGCCGGCCTGACGACCGCTCTGCATGCGGTCGGCTACGTGATGACGGAGAACGACCCGGACTACGTGGTGCTCGGGGAGACCCGCACCTACTCCTTCGAGTCGATCACCCGGGCGATCCGGCTGATCGAGCGTGGCGCCCAGTTCATCGCGACGAACCCCGACCCGAGCGGGCCGAGCCCCCAGGGCACGCTGCCGGCCACCGGCTCCGTGGCGGCGCTGATCAGTGCCGCGACCAGCCGGGCGCCCTACTTCATCGGCAAGCCGAACCCGCTGATGATGCGCAGCGCCCTCAACCAGCTCGAGGCCCACTCCGAGACGACGGTGATGATCGGCGACCGGATGGACACCGACATCATCAGCGGCCTCGAGGCCGGGATGCGCACCATCCTCGTCGAGACCGGGTCGACCAGGCCCGAGCAGATCGAGACCTTCCCGTTCCGGCCGACCCGGGTGGTCGGCTCGATCGCCGACGTACTGCCGATGCTCGACGCCGGCAGGGAATAGTCCGGCTGCGGTCACGCGCTGGGGCTGATGTGAACCAGGACCGCCCGTCGTGGGAGATGACCTTCGCCTACTCGGAGCAGCTGGCCGCCGGCTCCGCCGGTGAGGACGTACGCTTCGCCAGCTGGCTCCTCGTCGACGACGGCACGGTCGTGCTGACCGCCGCCGGCCAGTCGCACCTGCTCGGGGCGGGGGATGCGGCCCTGGTCGGGGCGCAGGTCATGCACCGGGTGTCGACCCGCGACGGGGCCGCGCTCTCGCGAGCGGACCTCCGCGCGGTCGAGGTGGGCTACCCGCTGGCCAACCCGCTGGTCGTGCGCGACTTCGTCGGACGTCACGGCGGCGTGGCCGAGCTGGTCCGGCGGTGCCCGCTGGCCGGCCCGTGCCGTCCGACGGCGCTGTTCGCGTCCGGCTACGCGTCGCTGCTCGGCGCGGCGATGACGGCCTCTTGGCTCGAGGACACCGGGCGCGGGACCGACGGCCCTGCGCCTGTCCTGGATCCAGCCGTGGCGCAGGTGATGAACGCGCTGGTCACGGATCCGGCGCGGACCTGGTCGGTCGAGGCGATGGCGGAGTCGGTGCACCTGTCCAGGTCGGCGTTGGGGGAGCGCTTCCGGCGCAGCCTGGGGCAGAGTCCCAGCGAAGCGCTGCGGGACGTTCGGATGCGCGCGGCCCGCCACCTGCTGGCCGGCGGTGACCGTCCGGTCGGGCAGGTGGCGTACGCCGTCGGCTACGGATCGGGCGCGGCGTTCAGCCGGGCCTTCACCGCCACCCACGGGATCGGCCCGCAGGCGTGGCGTGAGGACCCGTCAGCCGCGCGGGACCCGCAGCGCGCCGAAGCCCGCCGCGGCGACAGCAGCGGCGACCGCGCCGATGAGGAGCACCCGCGCGACGCCGTACTCGTCGAGGACCGCGCCTCCTAGCGCCGCCCCGAGGGTGATCGCCACCTGGAAGGCGGTGACCTGGAGCGCCAGCGCCGACTCGGTGCGCTCACGCTCGACGCGGGTGACCCACAGCTGCGTCGCGACCGGCACCATGTTGAACCCGAAGCCCCACACGATCATCGCCAGCGCCATGACCGGCGTGCTCGTGGCGAGGAAGGTCAGCGCCAGCCCGCCGGCGAGGAGGAGCGGCGCGACGGTGACGACGGCCCGCAGCCGGTTGGCGAACCGGCCGGCCGCGAGGTTGCCGAAGAGCCCGCCGAGACCCCACAGCGCCAACATCCACATGCCGTCGCCGGGCGAGGTGGTCGAGATCGCGATCCGGATGAACGGGTACGCCACGAAGTTCCCGAGCACCACGACCACCACCAGAGCCACCCCGGCGACCAGCCGCGGGTTGCGGAGGGCCTGACGCATCATGCTCAGCCCCGCGCCGGGATGGGCGGGCACCGGAGGCAGAGCTCGGGCCAGCGCCGCGGCGGAGACCAGGCTCAGCACCGCCGCCGCCGCGAACCCCCAGCGCCAGCCGGGCCCGTCGGCGAGCAGCGAGCCCAGCGGCAGGCCGACGATGGTGGCCACCGTGACCCCCAGCGCGATCGACGTCGAGATCACGTGGTCACGGCCGGGGGAGGCGTACGTCCCGACGGCGAAGGCGAAGGACCAGTACCCGGCGATCGCCGCGCCGAGCACGAGACGGCCGAGGAGCAGGACGATGAAGCCGGGCGCCACGGCGACGGCCAGGTTGGAGACCGCCGCGGCGACGAGCAGGCCGACCAGCAGCGTACGTCGGTCCATCCTCGGGAGGACCATCGCGATGCTCGGTGCGGTCAACGCTCCCGCGATCGCGGTCGCCGCCACCGCGAGGCCCGCGGTTCCCTCGCTGATCCCGAGGTCGCGAGCCATGGTGGGCAGTACGCCCGCGGGCAGGAACTCGCTCGAGACCAGGATCGCGATCCCGGCGGCGAGCGCGACCACCGGTGCTGCGGATCGCGCGCGGGGCGCGTCGGGAGGAACGGGCTGGGTCACATCTGATGAAGTCGTCGTCACCGGACGATCGTCGCGCCGATCCACGGCTCCGGGTTGATCGTCCGTCGCCCGTGCTTGACCGGATGACCGCCGTCCGGCCGATCCGCCGCCGCTGTTTCCGGATAGGGCTCGACAGCGGTAGTAGCGTGAGCGGCATGACCGATCCCCCCGTGGTCAGACAGGAACAGCTCATCGCTGAGATCGCCCTCCGCCTCGCCGACGAGGTCGAGGGGGACTGGTCCACGTTGGTCTTCAACCACCGGAACCTGTCCATGTTCTTCACCGGTCGCATCGACGTGCATCGACCGGACGGCAGCTTCGCCCACGCCCGGCCGCCTGACAGCGTCCTCTCGCTGACCGATGAGCTCAGGCGGGTGATGTACGAGCCGGGCAAGGGCGCCTGGTTCTCCGCCCGATGGACCATCGCCAGCAACGAGGTGGACGGGGAGAAGAACCTGCCTCAGGTCGTGTTCAACTACGAGGACGAGCCCGTCTGGCGCTGGCCCGCCCACCCGGGCCTGTATGCCCTCGACCTCGAGAGGTTCCCTCGCGACGACGACCGCGTGCCCGGCTGGCTCCGTCAGAAGGTCAACGGCGCCCGCCGGACGCTGTAGGGCGCCGCTCCGCGGCCGTGTCGCTGACCAGGGCCACAAGGAATCGGTGCGAAGCCTGTCGGAATCGATCGGTCACAGGAGCGGCACCAGATGAAAGGGTCTGCACCGTGCCACAGGTCTCTCGAATTGCCATCGTCAACCGCGGTGAAGCCGCGATGCGTCTGATCCATGCCGTCCGCGACCTCAATGCGAGGGACACGTCCGTCGGGACGATCCGCACCATCGCGCTGCACACCGACGTCGACGCCGGTGCGGCGTTCGTGCGCGAGGCAGACGAGGCTCACCTCCTCGGTGCCGCCGCGGACCGCCCGTACCTCGATCTCGCGGTCCTCGAGCAGGCGCTGATCGCCTCCGAGGCCGACGCCGCCTGGGTCGGCTGGGGCTTCGTCGCCGAGGATCCCGCCTTCGCCGAGCTCTGCGACCGGCTGGGCGTCACCTTCATCGGCCCGAGTGCCGAGGCGATGCGGAAGCTGGGCGACAAGATCGGCTCGAAGCTGATCGCCGAGGAGGTCGGTGTCCCGGTGGCTCCCTGGAGCCGCGGCGGGGTGGACGACCTCGAGTCGGCGCTGGCCAGCGCCGAGGAGATCGGCTATCCGCTCATGCTCAAGGCCACCGCCGGCGGTGGCGGGCGTGGCATCCGGAAGGTCACCTCCGGCGACGAGCTCGCCGAGGCGTACCAGCGCACCCGCGACGAGGCCCAGCGCGCCTTCGGCAGCGGCGTGGTGTTCCTCGAGAAGCTGGTGACCGACGCCCGTCACGTCGAGGTCCAGGTGATCGCCGACGGCCAGGGCACCGCCTGGGCCATCGGCGTACGCGACTGCTCTGTGCAGCGGCGCAACCAGAAGGTCATCGAGGAGTCTGCCTCCCCGCTGCTGACCGACGAGCAGGCGGCCGACCTCAAGACGTCGGCCGAGCGCCTCGCCAACGCTGTCGGCTACGCCGGCGCGGGCACCGTCGAGTTCCTCTACCACCCGGGCGAGAAGACGTTCGCCTTCCTCGAGGTCAACACCCGCCTCCAGGTCGAGCACCCCATCACCGAGATCGTGACCGGCACCGACCTGGTCGCGCTGCAGATCCAGGTGGCCTCCGGCATCCCGCTCACCGGCGACCGCCCGAGCGAGCGGGGCCACGCGGTCGAGGCACGCCTCAACGCCGAGGACCCGGACCGCGACTTCGCGCCCGCTCCTGGCCGGATCCGCCGCCTCGAGTTCCCCGCCGGCCCCGGGATCCGGGTCGACACCGGCGTCGCCGAGGGCGACACCATCCCCGCCGACTTCGACTCGATGATCGCCAAGGTGATCGCCTGGGGTGCCGACCGCGAGCAGGCGCTGGCGCGACTGCGCCGGGCCATGGGCGAGACCACGGTGATCATCGACGGTGGCGCCACCAACAAGAGCTTCATCCTCGACCTGCTCGGCCAGCCCGAGGTCACCACCGGCAGCCCGGCCTGGGCCGACACCGGCTGGATCGATCGCGTCAGGGGTGAGGGGCGGCTGCAGGCGGCCCGGCACGCCGGCGTCGCGCTCGTCGCCGCCGCGATCGAGGGGTACGACGAGGCCGAGCGGGCCGAGATCGCCCGCATGCTGCAGACCGCCCAGGGTGGCCGGCCGCAGATCCAGCACGACCCGGCCCGCACCATCGAGCTCAAGCTGCGCGGGGCGACGTACCCGCTGACGGTCCGGCAGTCCGGACCCGCCCGCTACCAGGTCACCATCACCGCCGGTGGCGAGCGGCGCACCCTCACCGCCACCCTCGACCGGATCGACGAGGTGCACGGTCGGCTCACCGTCGACGGCCATCGCTACCGGCTGGTGACCGCCACCCACGGCCCTGTCCATCTGGTCGAGGTCGACGACGTGATGCACCGGGTCAGCCGCGACGAGGGCGGCATGGTCCGCGCCCCAGCGCCGGCGCTCGTCGTGTCCACCCCGCTCGCCGTGGGTGACGAGGTGGCCGCCGGTCATCCGGTGCTGGTGCTCGAGTCGATGAAGATGGAGACCGCGCTGACCGCGCCGTTCGCCGGCCGGGTCAAGGAGCTCCTGGTCCGGGTCGGCAGCCAGGTCGAGACCGCGGCGCCGCTGCTGCGCCTCGAGCCGACCGGTGAGGCCGATGGCGAGCAGGCGAGCACAGCCAGCCTGGCCGACCTCGATCTGCCCGCGCCCACCCCGGAGCGCGGCCGCAGCAACGGTGAGCTGGCCGACCTGAGCAGCCTGCTGCTCGGCTACGACGTCGAGGAGGATCAGCGTCCGGCACTGCTCGCCGCCCATCTGGCCTCTCGCTCCTCCGGGACGCCCGCGGACACGCTGCGCACCGAGATGGACCTGCTGTCGCTGTTCACCGACTTCGCCGAGCTCAGCCGCAATCGCCCGGCCGGTGACGAGCCGTCCGCCGAGCTGCGCGTGCACAGCTCGCGGGAGTACTTCCACACCTACCTGCGCAGCCTGGACCCTGACCGGGGCGCACTCCCGGACCACTTCCGCGACAAGCTGCAGCGGGTCCTCGCGCACTACGGGGTCGCCGACCTCGAACGTACGCCGGAGCTCGAGCGCGCAGTGTTCCGCATCTTCCTCGCCCAGCAGCACCCCTCCGACGTCGACATCGCGATCGGGGTGCTGCAGCGCTGGCTCGGCGACCCGCCGCCGGCGACGGAGGACGCCGCTGCGGTCCGCGCGCTGCTCGAGCGCATCGTGCGTGCCACCCAGCTCCGCTTCGCCGTGGTCGGCGACCTTGCCCGCTCCGTACGGTTCGGCTGGTTCGACCAGCCGCTGGTCGACGACGAGCGTCGTGCGGTGCTGGACGGGGTGCCGGCCGAGGTCGCCGCTCTCGCCGACCCGGACGCCCCCGACCGGGCCGCCCGGATCGACGCGCTGGCGGCTGTCCCCGAGCCACTGGTCGGCTTCCTCCGGGACCGGCTGGTCGAGGGGACTCCCGAGCGCGAGCCGCTGCTGGAGGTGCTGATCCGGCGCCACTATCGCGACTACCACCTGCACGACCTGACCGTCACCGGCACTGGCACAGACGACGGCGGCGGGCGCCCGGTCGCGCACGCCGAGTACGCCACGGACGAGAAGGGCGCGACCCGCGTGGTGTCCACCATCGGCGACGTGACGGATCTCGCCCCCGGCGGCCCGCTCGATGCCGCCATCACCTCGGCGCTGTCCTCCGACCATGACGACGTCGTCGAGATCTACCTGCGCTGGACCGACGCGCCCACTGACGCCGACCTGGCGTCGGCCGAGCTCGCCAAGATGCTCGCCGGGCAGGAGTTCGCTCGCCGCGCCCGCCGCGTCTCGATCGCGGTCTGCCATGCCGCACCACAGCCGATCGACTACTTCACCTACCGCCACCACGCAGACGGCGCCCCCCATGTCCCGACCGCCGAGCTGGTCGAGGACACGCTGGTCCGGGGCATGCACCCGATGGTCGGTCGCCGGCTGAACCTGTGGCGTCTCAGTGAGTTCGACGTCACCAGGCTCGCCGCGCCCGACGACGTACTGCTCTACGAGTGCGTAGCCCGGGCCAACCCGGCCGACCGCCGGCTCGTCGCGGCCGCCCAGGCCCGCCAGCTCGCGGTGGTCCGGGACGACGAGGGCCGCGTGATCGCGCTGCCGCACGTGGAGCGGGCCGTGGAGAACTGCCTCGAGGCGATCCGCCGTGTACGCACCGCCCGGGGCCGCGAGGGCACCAAGCTCGACGTCAACCACGTGTGGGTGACGGTGTGGCCGGTGGTCGAGGCGGATCTCGACCAGATCACCGCGCTCCAGAGCAAGATCACCCCGCTCAGCGAGGGCACGGGGATCGAGGAGGTGCTCGCCGAGGGCCGCGTGGCTTCGCCGGACGGCGGTGCTCCGACCCGGCTGGCGATCCGCTTCCACGCCAAGCCGGGCGCGGGTGTCGTGGCCGACGTCATCGAGCCGCCCACCGAGCCGCTGGCCCCGCTGGACGAGTACGCCGCCAAGGTGCTGCGCGCCCGACGCCGCGGCCTCGTCTACCCCTATGAGCTCCAGCGCGCCCTGGCCGGGGCCGGCACGGTCGTCGAGCACGACCTCGACGCCGACGGCGTGCTCGTACCGGTCGATCGTGCTCCCGGCCTCAACAGCGCCGGCATCATCGTGGCGGTTGTGACCACGCCGAGCTCTCTCTACCCCGACGGCATCACCCGGGTCGTGCTCTGCGGTGACCCGCTCAAGTCGCTCGGCGCGCTCTCGGAGCCTGAGTGTGCCCGGGTGATCGCGGCCATCGACCTCGCCGAGAAGATGGGCGTCCCGCTCGAGTGGTTCGCGGTGTCGGCCGGTGCGCGGATCTCGATGGAGAGCGGCACCGAGAACATGGACTGGGTCGCCGCCGCGCTGCGCCGGATCGTCCAGTTCACCCAGGCCGGCGGCGAGATCAACATCGTCGTCGCCGGGATCAACGTCGGCGCCCAGCCCTACTGGAACGCCGAAGCGACGATGCTGATGCACACCAAGGGCATCCTCGTGATGACCCCGGACAGCGCGATGGTGCTCACCGGCAAGCAGTCGCTCGACTTCTCCGGCGGCGTGTCTGCCGAGGACAACCACGGCATCGGCGGCTACGACCGCGTCATGGGCCCGAACGGGCAGGCGCAGTACTGGGTGCCCGATCTGGCCGGTGCGTTCCGGGTTCTCATGGCGCACTACGAGCACTCCTACGTGGTTCCGGGCGAGACCGCGCCGCGCCGAGCGTCTACGTCCGACCCGATCGACCGCGACGTGTCGACGCACCCGCACGCCGGTGACTTCGCCTGCGTCGGTGAGATCTTCTCGGCCGAGCACAACCCCGACCGCAAGCGGCCCTTCGACATCCGCACCGTGATGCGGGCGCTGGCCGACGCCGACCACGAGATGCTCGAGCGGTGGGCCGGCATGGCCGACGCCGACACCGCCGTGGTCGTCGACACCCGGATCGGCGGCTACCCGGTCAGCCTGGTCGGCATCGAGTCCAAGCCGGTGCCGCGCGCCGGCTTCCCTCCCACCGACGGGCCCGACACCTACACCGCGGGCACCCTGTTCCCGCGGTCGTCGAAGAAGGTCGCGCGCGCGATCAACGCGGCCTCGGGCAACCGGCCCCTGGTCGTGCTCGCCAACCTGTCCGGCTTCGACGGCTCTCCGGAGTCGATGCGCAACCTGCAGCTCGAGTACGGCGCCGAGATCGGCCGCGCGGTCGTCAACTTCGAGGGCCCGATCGTCTTCTGCGTCATCTCCCGCTACCACGGCGGCGCGTTCGTGGTCTTCTCCAAGCACCTGAACCCGTCGATGACGGTGCTCGCCATCGAGGGCTCCTACGCCTCGGTGCTCGGTGGCGCGCCCGCGGCAGCCGTCGTGTTCGCAGCCGAGGTCTCCAAGCGGGCGGCGGCGGACCCGCGGGTCGCCGCGCTCGAGGAGCGCATCGACCACGCCGAGGACGGCGAACGCGGCGAGCTCGTCGTCGAGCTCGCCGAGCTCCGCGCCCAGCTGCGCTCGGACAAGATCGCCGAGGTCGCGGCCGAGTTCGACGGCGTCCACGACATCCACCGGGCTGTCGAGGTCGGCTCGGTGGACGAGGTGATCGCGGCCAGCGACCTGCGGCCCAAGGTGGTCGAGGTCATCGAGAGGGCGTTGGGCAAGGAGTGACCTAGTGGTGCGTCCTGGATGCTTGGCGTCGTCAGGGTGCGTGCATCGCAAGGCCGGCGTCGCGAAGTCATACCGGGCGTCTTCCGAGCGGCGCCAACGCCGCGAGGCGATGTCCTGAGCTTGTCGAAGGGTGCGTGCCATGGCGGCGCGAAGCGCCTAGGAACTTCCGGGACGCGCCACTAGTGAGGGTCGAGGGTCCGAGTCCCCTCACCTCCGTCATGTGATCTCTCAGGAGATACCGGACAGGCCTCCGCGGCCAGGTGCACGATGACCAGGTCGTCGGCCTCCAGCAGGGGCGCGATCACGCCGACCTCGTCGAGCAGTCGGCCGGTCATCACCGCACCGCCGTCGTACCACGCGGGACGTGGGTGGTCCTTGGGCGAGACCGCAAGGGGCACCGGCGTCACTCGGTAGGCCGTCTCCGGGGTCAGGCCGGGGAACCGGATGCGGCCGGCCGGCTGGCCCAGGGTGAGGTCGAGCGCCGACAGGCGGAACAGCGCCTCGCGCCCGTCAGCGGCGATCACGCCGTCCAGCTGGAGGCCGTCGTGCACGGTGTCCGCCCGCACGACGCGGCCGGAGTGGAGCAGCCCACGGAACCGCTTGTGCAGCGCGATCCAGGCCCGGAGCTCCTCGCGCTCCTCGTCCGGCATGGTCGTGAGGTCCCACTCGATGCCGAGGTGTCCCCACACGGCGGTGCCGGCGCGGAAGCGCAGGGTGTGCCGGCGTCCGGTGGTGTGGTCGGTGCTCGATCCCACGTGCGTGCCCATCAGCTCGGGCGGGAGGGTCAGCCCGGTCCACCGGACCAGACGGTGCCCTTCGTGCGCGTCGATGCAGTCGGAGACCCAGGCCCGGTCGGTCCGCTCGAGGATTCCCAGGTCGAGGCGCCCGCCACCTCCGCAGCAGGACTCGATCTCGAGTCCGGGATGCTCGGCACGGAGTGCGTCCATCAGGCGATAGGCCGCGAGTGTCTGCAGGTGGACCGCAGGCCTGTGGTCCCGGCCGCGGCCCGCGCCGGTCAGGGCACGGTTGTGGTCCCACTTGATGTAGGCGATGCCGTAGCGGTCCACCAGCGCCGAGATCTGGCCGAACACGTGGTCCCAGGCGTCCTCATTGGTGAGGTCGAGGACATGCTGGTCCCGCGAGCTGATGCCGGGACCGGCGTGGGTGCCGAGGATCCACTCGGGATGCTCCCGGGCCACGTCGGAGTCGAGGCTGACCATCTCGGGCTCGAACCACAGCCCGAGCTCCATGCCCAGACCCTGCACGGTCTTCACCAGCGGGGTGAGACCGTCCGGGAACACCTCCTCGTCCACCACCCAGTCGCCCAGCGAGCTCGTCGCGTTGCGACGCCCCTTGAACCAGCCGTCGTCGAGGACATACCGCTCGACACCCAGCTCGGCAGCACGCTCGGCGAGCTCGATCAGCTTCTCCATGTCCAGGTCGAAGTAGACGGCCTCCCAGGTGTTGAGGAGCACGGGGCGCTCGCGACGCGGGTGGGTCGGGCGCGCTCGCAGGTGCTCGTGGAAGCGACCGGAGAAGGCATCGAGCCCCTCGCCCCAGGAGGCGTAGAGCCAGGGCGAGGCATAGGTCTCGTCCCGGCCCAGCACTATCTCGCCGGGCATGATCAGCTCGCCCCCGCGCAGCAGCTTCCAGCCGGTGAAGGAACTCTCGGCGCAGAGCACCTGGTTGCCGCTCCAGCCGAGGTGAACACCCCACACCCGGCCGGCACGGAAGCCGAACCCGGACCGGCCGGCGCACAGCACGGTGGCCGAGTCGTGGCCGGGACGACCGCCCCAGGCCTCGCGGACATGCTGTCCCTGGGTGAACGCGTGGCGCTGCGGGGTGCGCTCGTGGGCGTGTCGCCCGGCCATGTCCAGGAGCTCGTCGGCCTCGGCCGGCACCGGCAGAGCCGGCTCGAGCAGCGTCACCTCGTACGGCGTCGCCGCCAGGTTCCGCACGCGGGCACGCAGTCGCAGCAGACCGTTCCCGAACAGCTCGATCTCGGTGGTCACCTCAACATCGGCCGGCCTGTCCAACGCGACGCTGGTGAGCCGGGTGCAGTCGGCCGACTCGGTGACCGTGTGGTCCACCACGTCGAAGGTGAGCGCCCAGGCCTGGCCGGCGCGGCTGCCCAGTAGGCCCGGCCGACCCACCCAGCCACTGGTCTGCTGCGGCAGCACAGAGGCCCACGAGTGCTGGTAGATCGCCCCGTCGAGGCTCGGCATCTCGAGCGAACGGAGAAGGTCGGGAAGGTGCTCGACCGCGGTCTCGCCGAGATCCGGTCCCCAGTGAAGGATGCACGGGAGCTCGGTGGAGTCCAGCCGGACAACCAGGCTGGTGTCGCCGCGGCGGAGGTGCACACCGCCGGGGCGACGGGTCGTGCTGGTCATCGGGCGGCGCGGGTGAACACGGCCACTCCGGAGCCCGCCAGCTCGACCTCGCCGCGATTGGCGCCCGAGGAGAACACCGGCTCGCCGAGGTCGCCCAGCTCGCCGAGGTCGACCACCTCGTCGGTCCGGTTGACCAGGAACCAGTACTCCCGCTCGCCGTCTGCGCGGATGGCCAGCTCCACCCGGCCACGAAGCCCCTCGGGCAGGTCGCTGTCCACGCAGGCGGCCTCGAGCAGTCGGGCCAGCAGCGGCTCGAGACCTTCCGCACCCAAGCGGGTGGAGACGTAGGTGGCCGAGCCGTGAGCCAGGGCCCGTCGGGTCACTGCCGGTCGGCCCGCCTGCAGGCCGGTCTTGTACGTCGCGAGGACCTGCGTGCCGGGAGCCGTCGCGGTGATCCGGTCGGTCCAAAGCGTCCCGACACTGCCGTCGTCGAGAACGACCTCGCCCCCGTCCAGGAGCGGCCCGAACTCCTCGATGCGGATGCCGAGCAGGTCGCGCAGCGCACCCGGGTAGCCACCCGGCGACACGTGGTTGTTCTCGTCTACGATGCCCGAGAAGTAGGTCGTGACCAGGTGGCCACCGCGGTCGACGAAGGCCTCCAGCAGGTCGGCCGTCGCGGCCGGCATCATGTGCAGCACCGGCGCCACCACGAGGTCGTACCCGTCGAGCGGAGCGCCGATGGGCAGGACGTCAGCCCGGACCCCGAGGGCGAGGAACGCGACGTACCAGTCGAGCGCCTCCGCCCGATGGCTCACCGACGAGCTCGGGTTGGCCTCCAGGTCGAGGGTCCATGACGACTCGATGTCGAAGAGGATCGCGGCCCGAGCCTGCCGGCGCCGCGACCCGACGACGGGGGCGAGCCGCTCGAGGTGCCCGCCGAGTCGGACCACCGTCCGATAGACCTCGCTGTCCTCGCCGGCATGGGGCACCATCGCCGAGTGGTACTTCTCCGCGCCGGCCACGGACTGCCGCCACTGGAAGAAGCAGACGGCGTCCGCACCGTGTGCCACGTGGGTGAGCGAGTCCCGCACCAGCGCGCCGTCCGCTTTGGGCGGGTTGATCGCGCGCCAGTTGACCGCGCTGGTCGAGTGCTCCATCAGGAACCACGGCTCGCCGCCGGCGATGCCGCCGGTCAGGTTGGCCGAGAACGACAGCTCGTCGCGGGCGTGGTCGTCGACGAGCGTGTAGTGGTCGTTGGAGACGAAGTCGACCTCGGCCGCCCAGTCGGCGTAGTCGATGCCGTTGAAGTGGGCCATCACCATGAAGTTCGTGGTCACCGGCACCTCGGGGGTCTGACGGTCGAGGATCTCCCGCTCGGCGCGCAGGTAGTCCTTGAGGGCGTCGGACGAGAATCTCTTGAAGTCGAGCTGGTGTGTCGGGTTGGGAATGGTGGGCGCCAGCCGCGGCGGCAGCACCTGGCTCCAATCGCTGTAGCGCTGCGACCAGAACGCGGTGCCCCAGGCGTGGTTGAGCCCGTCGAGGTCGCCGTACCTGTGCGACAGCCAGGCGCGGAACGCCGCCGCGGCGTCGTCGGAGTAGTCGTAGAGGTTGTGGCAACCGAGCTCGTTGGAGACGTGCCAGGCGGCGAGCGCCGGGTGCTGGGCGTACCGGCTCGCCATCGCCTCGACGACCGCCAGGGCGTGCTGTCGGAACACCGGTGACGTCGGCCGCCAGTGCTGCCGGGCGCCCGGCCACATGGTCTCGCCGGCGCGCGTTACAGGAAGGATCTCCGGGTGCCCGGCGGCCAACCAGGGTGGCGGCGAGGCGGTCGCGGTGGCGAGGTCCACAGCGATGCCGTGGGCGTGCAGGAGGTCCATGACCTCGTCGAGCCACGCGAAGTCCCAGGTGTCCTCGGTCGGCTGCAGGCGGGCCCAGGAGAAGATCCCGAGGGAGACGATGTTCACCCCGGCCTGGCGCATCAGCCGGACGTCCTCGTCCCACACCTCCCGGTCCCACTGGTCGGGGTTGTAGTCGGCCCCGAAACCGAGCGGTCCGCGAGCGCTCTCGGTCGTGAGCGACTCGGGCCACCGCACCCACAGGTGGCGTCCCCGGCTCATGCGGTCGTCCCGCGGGGCGGCGCGGTGCTGGCCCGGACCACCAGCCGGGGCGGCACCAGGACCTCCTGGTGCTCGTGCTCGCCGGACTGGATCTGCCGGATCAGGGCATCGACCGCGCCCCGGCCGACCTCGTCGAACGACTGGTGGACGGTGGTCAGTGGCGGCCAGAAGTACGCCGCCTCCTCCATGTCGTCGAAGCCGACGACGCTGACGTCGTCGGGGACCCGGCGACCGCGCTCGTGCAGGGCTCTGAGGAGTCCCAGGGCCATCTGGTCGTTCGCGGTGAACACCGCGGTCACCTCCTCGTTGTCGGCCAGCCGGAGGCCGGCCTCGTAGCCGGATGCGGTCGACCAGTCGCCCGACAGCACCGGCGGCACCGTTCGGCCGTGGGCCTCGAGCGTCCCCTGCCACGACGTCCGGCGGCGCCGCGCGGAGTAGGACAGCTCCGGCCCGGCGACGTGCCAGACGGTCTCGTGCCCGAGGTCGAGCAGGTGCTCGGTGGCCAACCGCGCCCCCTGGGCCTGGTCGTTGTCGACGATCGGGTAGTTGTACTGCGCGCTGGAGTCGACCACGACCACCGGCAGTCCCTCCGGCACGGCGACGCCGTCGAGCCGGTGCGTCTCGACCAGGATGATGATGCCGTCCACCGCCTGCTCGCCGAGCTGGTCGAACGCCGCTCGGACGGCGTCCAGAACCGGCAGCAGGTTGATGGCGTACCCGGTCTCGGTGGCGGCGGCCGCGATCGCGTCGAGGGTGTGGGTGGTGCCGACGCTGGAGAGCTCGAACGCGATCACGCCGATGCTCTGGAACCGTCCGCTGCGCAGCGCCCGGGCCGCCCGGTTGGGCCGGTAGCCGACCTCCCGCATCGCGGACAGCACCCGCTCCCGGGTGGCCGGGTCGACATAGCGGGCGCCGTTCGCGACCCGTGAGACCGTCTGTCCCGAGACCCCAGCGATCCGGGCAACGTCGGCCTGAGAGGCCCCTCGCCGTGTCGCTGGTCGCGCGGCCGTGCTGTCTGTCGCCATGGGCCGAATAATCCTTTCGCCAACCTGTTGACGTCAACATGTGTCGTACGTCACTGTACCTGTTGACGTTAACAGGCCGCCATCGGATGGGCGGTGAAGGGAGGTGGGACCGTGACCCAGCTGGAGAGAGCCCGGGAGACCCGCGGTGGTGGGCGACCACCAGTGCCCGGTCGCCGGTGGTCGCGCACCGACAAGAAGGGGTGGATCTTCGTCGGCCCGTTCCTGACGGTCTTCGCGCTGACCTTCTTGGCGCCGATCGGCTACGCCGCCTACCTCAGTCTCTTCCGCGCGCAGGCGTTCTTCGGCACCACGGAGTTCGTCGGTCTGGACAACTACGTCGACGTGTTCAGCGACGAAAAGTTCTGGGACGGCTCGTTGCGGGTCCTGGTGTTCTTCGTAGTGCAGGTGCCGATCATGCTCGGCCTCGCTCTGGTGGCCGCGCTGGCCATCGACAGCGCCCGGCTCTACGCCTCGAGCTTCTTCCGGCTCGTGATCTTCCTGCCCTACGCCGTTCCCGGCGTCGTGGCCGTCCTGATGTGGGGCTTCATGTACGGCACCAACTTCGGGCTGGCCGCCGACCTCAACGACCTGCTCGGCACCTCGATCGTGCCGCTCAGCAGCAACTGGATGCTCGCCTCGATCGCGAACATCGTGACCTGGGAGTTCGTGGGCTACAACATGCTGATCTTCTACTCCGCGTTGCGCACCGTGCCCGGCGAGATCTACGAGGCCGCCGCCCTCGACGGTGCCGGGGCGCTACGGACCGTGCTCTCGATCAAGATCCCGGCCCTGCGCGGGGCCATCATGATCGCCACGATCTTCTCCATCATCGGGACCTTCCAGCTCTTCAACGAGCCGAACATCCTGCGCACGCTGGAACCCAACGTCATCACGACCTACTACACACCGAACCTCTACGCCTACAACCTGTCCTTCGGCGGGCAGCAGTACAACTACTCGGCGACGGTCGCGATCGTGATGGGCCTGCTGACCGCCGTGATCGCGTACGCCGTCCAGCTCCGCGGCTCACGAGAGGCGATGAAGTGAACCGCCGGGTGAGCACGTCGCCGCTGACGCCGCGGCGGTCGCCGCTGCTGACCGTGCTGATGGCGCTGTTCCTCGTCTACACGCTGGTGCCGCTGGCGTGGCTGATCCTGAGTGCCACCAAGACACAGGAGGATCTGTTCTCGAGCCCGGGCTTGTGGGTCGGCGACGAGTTCGCGTTCTTCAGCAACATCCGCGACACGCTGACCTACCGAGACGGCATCTTCCTGCGCTGGCTGGCGAACACCCTCCTCTACGTCGTGGTGGGTGCCGGCGGCGCGACCCTGCTGGCCACCGCGGCCGGCTACGGCCTGGCCAAGTACCGCTTCCCCGGGCGCCGAACGGTCTTCGCCGTCATCATCGGCGCGGTGGCCGTGCCCGGCACCGCGCTGGCGGTGCCGACGTTCCTGATGTTCTCGAACATGGGGCTCACCAACACGGTCTGGGCGATCATCATCCCCTCGCTGATCAGCCCGTTCGGCCTGTACCTGATGTGGGTCTACGCCGCGGACGCCGTGCCGGATGAGCTGCTCGAGGCGGCGCGCATCGACGGTGCCGGCGAGATCCGGATCTTCTTCACGGTCACTCTGCGCCTGCTCGCTCCTGGCATCGTCACGGTGCTGCTGTTCGCCGTGGTCTCGACGTGGAACAACTATTTTCTGCCACTGATCATGCTGAGCGAGCCGAAGCTCTACCCGCTCACCGTGGGCCTCACCCAGTGGAGCGCCCAGGCGACAGGCGCCAACGCGCAGCCCGTCTACAACCTGGTGGTCACGGGGTCCCTGTTGACCATCGTCCCTCTCGCCATCGCCTTCATCCTCCTCCAGCGGTTCTGGCAGTCCGGCCTGAGCGCCGGGAGCGTCAAACAGTGAAATGAAAGGATCGACATGTTGATCATCAGTGGGCGCAGAGCCCGCCGCCGGATCGCCCTTGTCGCCGCAGCCCTCACGGCCGCCTCAGTGCTCGCCGGCTGCGGCTCGGACGATGGGGGCGGCAGCGGAGGCGAAGGCACGGCCGCAGACCTCGACGCCGCTCTCGAGAAAGGGGGCACCATCACCTACTGGACGTGGACCCCATCCGCCGAGGCCCAAGTGGCGGCGTTCGAGGACCAGTACCCGAACGTCGAGGTGAAGCTGGTCAACGCCGGCACCGGCAACGACCACTACACGAAGCTGCAGAACGCGATCAAGGCCGGTTCGGGCGGCCCCGACGTGGTCCAGGTCGAGTACAAGGCGCTGCCGCAGTTCGCGCTGCCCGGCGAGCTGGTCGAACTGCGCCAGTACGGTTTCGACGAGTTCGAGTCGGACTACACGCCGTCGACCTGGGCCTCGGTGCAGGCCGGCGAGGGTCTCTACGGGCTGCCGCAGGACTCCGGCCCGATGGCGCTCTTCTACAACCAGCAGGTCTTCGACGAGCACAAGCTCGAGGTGCCGACCACCTGGGACGAGTACGTCGAGGCGGCTCGGACCATCAAGAAGGAGAACCCGTCGCAGTGCATCACCAACGACAGCGGCGACGCCGGGTTCACCACGAGCATGATCTGGCAGGCCGGCGGCACGCCGTTCCAGTCCGACGGCGAGAGCGTCTCGATCGATCTGCAGGACGAAGGCACGCAGAAGTGGACGGGCGTGTGGAACCAGCTCATCGAGGACGAACTGGTCTGCACCATCCCCGGCTGGACCGAGGAGTGGTATAAGGCGCTGGGTGACGGGACCATCGCGTCCATCCCTCTCGGCGCCTGGGCACCCGGCGTGTTCGAGCAGTCCGTGCCCGACGGTGCGGGCAAGTGGCGGGCCGCGCCGATGCCGACGTACGACGGACAGCCGGCGACCGCCGAGAACGGCGGCGGCACCCAGTCGGTGCTGGAGCAGAGTGAGAACCCCGCGCTGGCGGCGGCGTTCGTACGCTGGCTCAACCACGACGAAGGCGTCGAGCCGTTCCTGGAGAGCGGCGGCTTCCCAGCCACGGTCGCGGACCTGCAGGACCCGGCGTTCGTCGACAAGAAGCTCGACTACTTCGGTGGCCAGCAGGTCAACCAAGTGCTCACCGGCGCGGCCACCCAGGTGGTCGAGGGCTGGCAGTACCTGCCGTACCAGCTGTACGCAGACACGATCTACGGCGACACCGTCGGCAAGTCCTACCAGACCCACTCCGCCCTCGAGGACGGCCTCGGCGCCTGGCAGGAAGCGCTCGTGAAGTACGGCGCCGAGCAGGGTTTCAGCGTCAACTGACCCACGACTGACGAGACCGACAGCCGCCGCACATCGCGGAGCGGCGGCTGTCGGTCCCTCGCGAGAGGTAGGCATGCCCGAGTTCACGATCGGCGAGACCGACTTCCTCCTCGACGGTGAGCCGTTCCGGATCCTCTCCGGCGCGCTGCACTACTTCCGGGTCCACCCAGATCACTGGGCGGACCGGATCGAGAAGGCCAGGCTGATGGGCCTGAACACCATCGAGACCTACGTGCCGTGGAACGCCCACAGCCCTCAGCCGGGAGTCTTCGAGACCGACGGAATCCTCGACCTCTCTCGGTTCCTGAGCCTGGTGGCCGAGGCAGGCATGTACGCGATCATCCGTCCGGGGCCGTTCATCTGCGCGGAGTGGGACAACGGTGGGCTGCCGCCCTGGCTCTTCCGTGATCCGGACGTCGGGATCCGCCGCCACGAGCCACGCTTCCTGGATGCGATCGAGAAGTATCTCGACCAAGTGCTGGCGGTGGTGCACCCCCACCAGATCCATCTGGGCGGACCCGTCCTGCTGGTCCAGGTCGAGAACGAGTACGGCGCGTACGGCGACGACGCGTCGTACCTGCAGGCGCTTGTGGAGATGATCCGCGGAGCCGACGTCGGCGTGCCGCTGGTCACCGTGGACCAGCCTGTCGACGCGATGCTCGCCGCTGGCGGTCTCGACGGGGTGCTGCGTACCAGCTCCTTCGGCTCGGACAGCGTGAATCGCTTGCGCACCCTCCGCGACCACCAGCCGACCGGGCCGCTGATGTGCATGGAGTTCTGGGACGGCTGGTTCGACCACTGGGGAGGCCGGCACCACACCACCGCCGTCGAGCAGGCCGCCGAGGAGCTCGATGCTCTCCTCGCCGCTGGCGCCTCGGTCAACGTGTACATGTTCCACGGGGGCACGAACTTCGGCCTGACCAGCGGGGCCAACGACAAGGGCACCTATCGGCCGACGGTGACCTCGTACGACTACGACGCTCCGCTGGACGAGGCCGGGAACCCGACCGCGAAGTACTTCGCGTTCAGAGACGTCATCTCCCGCTACGCCCCGGTGCCGACCGAGACTCCCGGCGCGGCCGGTCCTGCCCCCGAGCAGACGGTGGTCCTGGGTGAGCCGGTCCGGCTGCTCGACGACCCGGCGCCCTGGGGTTCCTGGACCAGCTGGGAGTCGCTCCCGGTGCTGGACCAGCTGGAGACCGAGACCCGGCTGGCGGTCTACCGGACCGAGCTGTCCGGCGACCGCCCGGGCATCCTCACTCTCGGCGAGGTCCGTGACCGAGCCGGCGCCTTCCTCGATGGCGTTCCTGTCGGCATCCTCGAGCGGGAGCACCACGAGCGGGCGATCGCGCTGCCGTGCGGGCGCCGACTGGAGCTGGTCGTCGAGGACCAGGGGCGGGTCAACTACGGCGCCCGCATCGGAGAGCACAAGGGCTTGGTCGGGCCGGCTCTGCTCGGCGGGGTGCCACTCACGGGCTGGGAGGTCCTGGCCGTCGACCTCGACCGGGTGCCGCGCCTGTGGGAGACCGGCCCACCAGACGGCCGTGGCTCTGGGGTCGGGCCCACCGCGTGGCGCGCACTCTTCTCGGCCGAGCCCCACGTCGACCTCTTCCTCGACACCACCGTCTGGGGCAAGGGCATCGCCTGGGTCAACGGCTTCTGCCTGGGGCGCTATTGGCGGCGCGGGCCGCAGCACACCCTTTTCGTGCCCGGCCCAGTGCTGCGGCCCGGCCGCAACGAGCTGGTCGTACTGGAGCTGGAGGTGCTCGCCGATCCGACGGCCCGGTTCGTCGCCGGACCCTCCCTGGGGCCGCTCGAGGACTGAGGCCGGCTCTCGTGCGGGTGCGGGCCGCGGTTCTTGCCGGTTTGATCCGATGCTCGAGGACACTCGGACCCCCGGGATCGCGTTCGTGGAGGTCGTGACGGTGGCGTGGAATCACTCATCCAACCCGACGGCACGCCGCGGGGTTCTGATGTAGCTCCACGTTGTCCCTCACGATCCTGCGGTCCACCCAGCTGTTGCGAGCCACCGAGAAGTTGCCGGCGTAGGAGTTCCTGAGCACACGCAGGGAACGGACGTGATTGCCGACGACGCGGAGGTTGTTGCACGCCTTGTTGTCCCGGACCATCAAGGTCCCTCGATTGTCGCGTACCACGAGATTGTTGGCGATCGACATCTCGCAGATCGCCACGTTGCGGGAGTTGCGGACCATGAGATTTCGTCCGGCGACCGGGTCCACGCGGCACCCGGCGGCCCCGATGGTGACGCGTTCGACGACGTTGCGGACGTGGACGTTCCGGCCGAGGCTCGTGTCGGTGATGCTGACCACCCTCGGTGCACCGGTGGTGCGGACATTGCCGGTGATCCTGGAAATGGTGATCACGCAGCGGGCGTCGTCCGGGATGACTACGTTACGGAACGTCCGGTGGTGGTAGCTACCGTCGCAGACGAGGTCGGGCGGCAGCGCCTGGGCGCTGAGGACCGGCCCCAACACGGGTGCGAGCGCGCCGATGAGAAGGAAGACGACGAACTGCTTCATGTGAAACCTCCGAGTCCGGGCGATGTGTGTCTTCATGACGCGCCAACGAGAACATGTGTTGCACCGGCTCGCCCAGGTTCCAGGGGCGCTTCGCCAAGCCCGGCGACGCCACCGTAAGCGTGGTGTCTGCCGTCGGCCACTGAATGTTGAAGCGGAATACGTGTCAAGAATCCATGTCATGTGACTCGTTTGCATCACTCATACACGTGCGTGCAAGGCTGGGGGAGTGGCCAACCGACTCGCCTCTGCGACCTCGCCGTACCTGCTCCAGCATGCTCAGAATCCGGTGGATTGGTGGGAGTGGGGGACCGATGCGTTCGAGGAGGCGCGGCGGCGGGACGTACCTGTCCTGCTCTCGGTCGGCTACGCCGCCTGCCACTGGTGCCACGTGATTCTGCGTACGCTCAGGATCTGGCCGATACAGATAAAATGGCTGGTCAAGTGGGATATTTCAGTTCAATTAGGTTCGACACTGAACGTCGTACAACGGCGATTCCGCAGCTTCGTGTATCACTACGTGTATCACGTGGGGGATCGCGTCCCTACCACCCTCGCTCGGCGAAGAGCTTCATGAGATTCCGCTTGCGGCGATGCTGTGTGGCCAGTTCGGAGACGTACGTCGGGAACTCACCCTTGCGCCCAGCCGTTGCCAGCAGCCGGCCGATCCGTTCGATCGTGGAGACGGCGTTGGCGTAGGAGGAGTTGTTCATCGCGTTGATCTCGCGAGTCACCTCCTCGCGCCACAGCGGGATGGCGTCATCTGGGTGGTCATCCTCGCGGAAGCGGGCGAGCTCCAGTAGTTGGTCGCGTCGACAGCCGCCGACGGTGGCCTCGGCCCAGGCCTCCTCGATCGCGCCGTCGAAGAGCAAGACTGCGACCAGGGTCGAGCGGTCGCGTTGTCCGCTCGACTGCCGGCGGAGGTGGCTGAGTGCGCGCTCGTGGTGGGCGGGCCATGTGGCCGCGCGCTCGGCGTGCTCTTTCAGCCGGCCGTAGGTCTGCACTCCGGGCATCTCCTCAAAGGCCTGCCAGGCGAGCTCGACCGCCTGCGAGGCGCGGCCGAGCCGGTGGTGCTCCTCGGCCGCGACCTCAACCAAGCGGTAGTCGCGGTAGCCGTGCAGCGACAAACCCCTGAGCGCCCACTCAAGCGCCTCGTCACGGCGATCGGCCTGCCGCAGGACCTCGGCGATCCTGACGAACTGATAGGCCGTGGACTGGTCGCGCGCAAGCACGTTGACGACCTCGTCGACGTCGTCGGAGAGCTCGGCGAGGGACACCATGATGCGGGTCAGGCGAAAGCGGTCCGAGGACCAGGTCTTGTCGTCTCCGGGGCCGAGTGCGGGGACCTGCTCCCACTCAGATCGGGCCAGCTGGCTGTACTCGGCCAGGCCCGTCTCGCCGAGGATCTCGGCGTATGCCTCGACGGCGCCGTAGAACACTTCCAGGTCGTCGCCGTTGCGCTCGAGGCGGTAGAGGTTACGGGCCAACTCGACTGGGTCCGGCTGTGCGTCCAGGCAGGCGGATCGGTGGAGGTCGCTGATCTGCTCGGCCACCCTCGACATCCCGCCGTCCGAGTCGTCGACGTAGCCCAGTGAATCCTGGGCCAGCTGGGCGGCGTACTCGCTCAGTGCCATCACCTCGGCGGCGTGGCCCTCATCGAGCAGTGCCTGCAGCTCGTCGAGCATGGAACTGATGCCGGTGGTGTAGTCGTACGTCTCGCGGTAGCTGACGTACCCGTCGGTGTCGAACGCTGAGGCGAGCGCCTGCCGATAGGCCGTCAGGGAGGGCCGCGGACTACTGGTGCTCGCGGCCGCGGCCCGGAGTCGTGCGTCGAAGAGCCCGTCTGTGGCCGCTCGTTCCAGAACGAGGTCGACGAGCGCCTGATGGTCCAGTGCTGCGAGGTAGCCTGCCAGATCGACGTCATCGTCGGCTTCTGCAACCGTGTCGATCTGGTCGGACACAACCTCTCCGTCAGGCCGAGGCGGTGAGATCACCGTGAGTGGCGGCTTCGCGGCCGCTGATCTGATGGAAGTAGATCGAGCCGTCGGCGATCTCGTCGATCAGGACCCACGACCAGAAGCCCGGGCGGCCGGCGACGGCGACGTCGCCAGGTTGGAACCTGCGACGGTCGGGGAGGCGAGCGACGTTACGGTCCTCGTCGTCGACCAGGTTCAGGTCGGCGTCGATGTCGATTGAGATCATGTCGAACTCCTCTCAGCTCGGTTCCTGTTGATGGTGCGGGTTGTCTTCCACAGTGTAGGCGGCGGCGAGGAAACGATCGACGAGCTCCTCGGCGCTACCTGAGGTGATCTGAACGTTGGCGTAGGTGCTGCCGTACACCGGGCCGTGGCTGGCGTCGTAGTGTGGCGCCTTCCCGCTCGGCACCAGGCCGAGCCCCTGTGTCTGCAGCGCTCCCGCCGTGAACATCGCGACCCGGCGAGCCCTGCGTGTCTTGTCGGTGAGGATCCGCTCGAGAGGCCAGACGTCCGAGACGTGCCACAGCGAAAGGCCGAAGTAGCCGAACAGCTCGAAGTTATAAGCCGCGTCCGCCACGAGCGCGTCGCGGTCGAAGTCAACGCCGCTCGCATAGGTCTGGAACAGCGCCCGCACCAACAGATCTTCAGCGGGCAGAGGTGTGGCAGGGCGGATCAGACGCTGGCGTGCCATGCCGCGATGGTGCCACATGCTGGATCGTCTAAGCGGAACGTCGATGCCGCTTCGGCCGGGGGAGCAGCGCGCAGATGTCGTCTGCGGTGAAGTCGTTCTCCGGACGGGCTTCAAGCGCGTCTTGGGCTGCGGCCATGCGGCGCTCTTCCCAGGCAAGGAGCTGGTCGAGACGCCAGCGGTTCGGGTGGATGAGGACCGGTGCGGGGACGAGGGCCCGGTCTTTGAGGTTCTGATAGCCCCTGGTCTTGCCCCATCCGTAGCGCCTCATCACCTCTTGAGCGTCGAGGAAGACATGGCGCGGATCCCGACCGTCGGGCGTGGCAGCGTGGCGGTCAGCGGTCTTCGACATCGGCTCTCACCTCCTTCCGGCCGTTCTGACCGGCATGAACGAACCGGCGTGCTTCGCCGACGGTGGTGTAGATCCGGCCGGTGTTGCCCAGGCGCCTCCAGTCGACGCCGACCTTGCGGCGTTTCCAGTCGCGCACCGTTCGCTGGGGTGTCTGGATGAGGGTGCAGAACTGTTCGAAGGTGAGGAGTGCGTCATCGTCCCAATCGTTGGGGATCGAGATCGGCGCAATCTGGTTCGTGCGTGTGTTGGGGGTCATGCCTTCCCATGATCCTCACGGACATATCCGACTCCGCACCTCCTGGCGGCACGAGCATGGGGGTACGGCTCGGGGGATGTCGGGAGTTTCCGCAGGTCAAAGTGGGGGTAGGTGCATGCTCCCCCACATCATCTAAGTTTTACTTTCGAGAGGTTGCTCAGAGGCCGATCGAAGGGCTCGGAGGGCTCTCGGTTCGCTTGGGGGAGGCGGACGGGCGCATGAGGTAGGTCTGCTCGGATCGCCGTCTGCGGGGTTGCTCCCCCTGGGCGAGCAACCCTGCCCTGGGCTGTCGTCGGGGTCTCGGGTGTTGTGGTCCGTAGGTGTCGATGTCGGCGGCTGCTCGTTCGGCGGCATGCGTCGGTCCGAGGTCAGCACGGTCGCGGCTGAACACCTCGATCCACTGCCGGCGGGCGGCCGCGAGGTCGTCGGCGACGAGGTGGGCGATGTTGAGTTCTCGGCCCCGGGTCATCGCGACGTACGCGGCGGCTGCGCCGGTGGTCGGGTCGATGGCGACGTGGGCGGAGTCGACGGTCTCGCCTTGCGCGCCGTAGACGGTGGTGGCGTAGGCGAGCTCGACGTGATCGCGTACGTATTCGGCTGGGACCTTCACCGCGCCGGAGCGGCCGTCGAGCTGAAGACCGCCATCCGCGGCGACCCGTCTGACGGTCCAGGTGTCGCGGTTCGCTACGCCGAGGTCGCGGTGGTTGAGCCTGGTAGCGACCCGATCCCCGACTGTGATCCGCTCACCGCGTCCGGTGACCACGCCAGTGCCGACCGCCCGGGTCCTTCTGCGGTGCGGTGCCGGGGCCGCAGACGCTCTCTGATCGCGGGCTGTGGCGTTGAGAAGGGTGACGTGTTCGCGGGTGTCGGCCATGACGAGACTGGTGTTGGTGGCGGCCAGGGCGGCCAGCGCCGCGGTGCGCTCGATGGTGGTGGGATGCACAACGATGGACCCTCGGGCGGCCAGGTCGTCGAAGACCTCGCCGGGGTTGTGGCCGGTGCGCATACGCAGGCTCAACGCGCCGTACGTCTCGTCGGCGAAGCGGTGCGCCGCAGAGAGCTCGAGCACGTTGGTCGGTCGGGTCCAACGGGCAGCGTGGTCGAGGACGCCGCCGCGGCCGACCGCTGGCAGCTGGTGACGATCCCCGACGAGCACGACTCGGGCGCGGTGTTCATCGGCGATGGTGAGCAGAGCGAGAGCGAGGTCTTGGTCGAGCATCCCGGCCTCGTCGACCAGGAGTACGTCGCCGGGCCGAATGTGCGCCGGTCTGTCGAAGCGCTCCGCGGCTGGGACGCGGCCGAAGCGCCCGTCGTCGTCCCAGCGGAAACCGTGCTGGATCGCGAGCCAGTGCGCGGTGCTGGCCTGGGTCTTGATCTCACGCGAGGCGACACGTGCGGCCTTGAGCGTTGGCGTCACCACCAGCAGCCGGTGCCCGGATCGTCTCAATGCCGCGTCTGCTGCAGCGAGGGTCGTGGTCTTGCCGGTGCCGGCGGCACCCTCGACGACAACCAGGGGTGCGGTGCCGGCGATCGCAGAGGCCGCCCGTCGTTGGGCCGGATCGAGTCCTCGCGCACTTCTGCTGACGGTGAGCCGAACGGGCTGGCCGCGTGTTCGGCTGCGGTTGGCGAGCCGTGAGACCAGCGCTTCCTCGACCTGCACCACCCGCTCGGAGGTGAGGGCGCGGACGTGCTTGGGGACGTCATCACGCTCCAGCAACGGGGTGCAGGCCGCGACGGTCCGGCTGGTCAGGTCCTCGGCGAGCTCGCGCCGTGCGGCGCCGGCGGCGACGATCCCGACCGAGGCAACGATCTTCTCGACCTCACCTCGGATGTCGGCAGCGTTCCAGGACGACCGTCGACCACCCAAGCGGGAGAGCACGAGATCGACGACCGCGTCACGGTCGAGCCTCGCGATCGGGAAAGCCTCGAGTCCCTCCGCTCGTACAGGCGGGCGGTAACCCAGGTCGTGGAGTTCCTCGCGCCACCGGGCCACCAGGGCGGCCCCATCGATCGGGATGTCCTTGTCGGGCCGGTGATCCGACCAGGCCCGCCGGTCCCACCCGCGCCGCAACCCCGGACCGGGCGGCTGGCCCGGATGCGCGCGACGCCACTCGGCCTCGTAGCGATCCAGGTTGCGAAGGATCTGTGTCGACCGCTGGCTGAACCGGGCGACGTACGGCTTCAGCTCCCGGATCTCTCCATCTCGGTCGAGTACGTAGCCATGCCTGGCCAGGACTTGTCGCATCTCCGGGTCGCAGGCCACTGCAGCGTGCCCGATGCCGTTGATCGCCTCGATGCTGTCGACGGTCCCGACCGAGTGCAGGCCGCGCCATCTGTCATCGGCGAACACACGCGCGTTGAGCTGAAGATGAAGGTGCCGGTGAGGATCGCCGGCGCGGGAGGTGTAGTGCCGGATCAGCGCGACCTCGACCCGCTCGACCGGGACTTGCACCTGCCGATCCCGCGGCCCGACCCGTGTGGTCGAGTTCTGCGCGAGCCAACCGATCACCTCGCGCGCAGCCCGCTCCTGCGCCGCCTCATAGACCCGAGCGATCTCCGGATGCTCGGCAGCCGCGAGCGACCACGACTTCGGCCCATTCATCACCACCTCGACGAACCGCAGCGCCTGCTCGTCCTTTCGCAGCCGTCCTTTCGGAAGGCTGGTCTCGACGTCGTAGCCGGCTACCCAGGACTCGTACGCGTCTCCATCCATGCTCTCGACAGGTCGAACCGTCGGTACGCCGTCTACGTCGATATCGACGACGTACCTAGTCGCGACGCCGGAGCCCTCGGCGAGGTAGTAGTCGTCGGCTCGGGAGTGATCTGCCTCGACGTACGACCGTGCTGTTCCAGCCGCGCCACGATAGAATTTCACCCCACCATGCACGCCCCGTCACCACCCGTCACGCCTCGTCAATTGGCCTTGAAATGACGCTCGGTCCGCCCAAGTGGGCGGACCGTTCTACGGACCTTCGTAGCATGCGTGCAGGCCGTTTCGAGGGTTGAACTGGGAATCTGTAGGCGGGGATTCGAGGGTCGGTAGCCGGCGTAAGAGGTCGCCGAACCTAGCCGGACAGTAGGTCACGTGGCGGTGTATCGAGGGCTGATTCCCCGGGGCACGTCGGCGAAGCTCGGCAAGGACGCGACATGTCGGCGCGCCCTGCGGCTCACTCTGCGCGGAACGTCGCCGCCTGGCGCCTGCGCGCTACTGCCAGCGCAACAGGGCGTCGGCAAGCTCACGCTTCGTGCCAACGGATCGGATGGACGGCGTCTGGCTGAAGCGGGGTGCGGGTGCCGGCTGAACGACGCCATCCATATCCACGTACGTGCTTCGCTGGGCAAGGTGCGGGTGCGCGGCGGCCTCGGTCGGGGTGAGAACCGGCGCTACGCAGGCGTCTGTGCCTTCGAAGATAGCCGTCCATTCGGCCATCGTTCGGGAAGCGAAGGCTGACTCCAGCAGCATCGTCATCTCGTCGTAGCGGCTTGAATCATCCTGTGGGGGCATCTGGTCGACGAGTCCGAGGATGTCCGACAGTGCGCGGAAGAACTGCGGCTCCAGCGCGCCCACGGCCATCCATCGCGCGTCCGCGGTTCGGTACAGCCGATAGAATGGTGCGCCGCCATCGAGGAGATTCGTTCCGCGCTCTTCGGTATGGCGACCGCCAGCTCTCCAGCCCGCGGTCATGAGGTCGAGGTATGCCGTTCCGTCGAGGATGGCTGCGTCGACGACCTGGCCCTGGCCGGTCGCGCGAGCGTGGTGGAGTGCTGCCAGTAGGCCGATGACCAGGAACGTTGAGCCGCCTCCGAAGTCGCCAAGGAGGTTGATCGGGAACTGCGGGCGGTCCGTAGCCTGTCCGAGCCCATGCAGGACGCCGGACAGGGCCGTGTAGGTGATGTCGTGCCCCGCGGTCTGCGCAAGCGGGCCACTCTGTCCCCACCCGGTCATCCGGCCGTAGACCAGCCTGGGGTTGGCGGCGCTGCAGGCCTCGGGACCGAGTCCAAGTCGCTCGGTGACACCCGGGCGGAGGCCTTCGATGAAGAGGTCGGCCTTCCGAACCAGGTCGAGGACGGCGGCCACCCCGTCCTCGGACTTCAGGTCGACCTCGACCGACGGGCGGTTTCGCGTGAGCAGATCCTCCTCACCACCCGCCAGTAGTTGCGGTCCGGGTCGATCGATGCGGAGAACATCCGCCCCCAGGTCGGCCAGGATCGTCGCCGCGAACGGGCCGGGGCCGATGCCCGCGAGTTCGACTATGCGGACACCGGTCAACGGCCCCGTACTCACCGCGGGGCCATCCGCAGGGCGCCGTCCATGCGGATGACCTCGCCGTTGATGTAGTCATGCTCGGCAATGAAGGCAGCGAGCTGGGCGTACTCGTCAGCTCGCGCAAGGCGCTTCGGGAAGGGAACGCCAGCCGCGAGAGTCTTCTGGAACTCCTCGGTGACACCGGCCAGCATCGGAGTCTCGACGATGCCCGGCGCAATGGTGTTGACCCGGATTCCGAACTGGGCGAGGTCGCGAGCAGCGGGGAGGTTGAGGCCCACCACACCACCCTTCGATGCGGCGTACGCCTCCTGGCCGATCTGGCCTTCGAACGCTGCGACCGACGCGGTGTTGATAATGACGCCACGTGCACCGTGCTCGAGTTCGGGCGTCGCGGCAATTGCCTCGGCACCGAGCGCGAGGACGTTCCAGGTGCCGATCAGGTTGACCTGAAGGACGCGGCCGAAGTGGGCAAGGTCGCCCACGGTGCCGTCCTTGCCGAGGATGCGGCCCGCAGTGCCGATGCCGGCGCAGTTGACGACGGTGCGCAGGGGTGCGCCGGTGTTGGCAGCGGCGGCGACGGCCTCGCGGACCTGCTCGACATCCGTGACGTCGACCGCCAGGTAGTGAACGCCGGCGACCTCCGACGCTTTCTCGATCGATGAGGCGAGGTCCAAGGCGTAGACGGTCGCGCCCTTGGCGGCGAGGCTGGCTGCCGTGGCTGCGCCGAGGCCGGACGCTCCGCCGGTGACGATTGCGGCGGTGGCGTTGAGCTGCATGTGATTCTCCCTGAGAGTAGGCCCCGGGGCCGGAATGGCCGACCTGCTCCCGGGAGTGGGTGATGGGTCAGGCGGAGTACCGGGACGCGATGTCGCGACCGATGATCTCCTTCATGATTTCGGTCGTCCCGCCGTAGATCGTCTGGATCCGGGCGTCGCGGAACGCACGACCGATCGGGTATTCGAGCATGTAGCCATAGCCGCCGAAGAGCTGCAGCGAGCGGCTGATCACGCGCTGCTGGAGCTCGGAAGCCCACCACTTCGCCTTAGCGGCGTCAACGGCTGTCAGCGTGCCCGCGTTCAGTTTGAGCACTGAGCTCTCGACATATGCACGGGTGACCTCGAGCTCGGTCTCCAGCTCTGCCAGCGTGAAGCGGACAGTCTGGAAGTCTCCGACCGCCTTGCCGAAGGCCTGCCGGTCGAATACGTAGTCGCGTGCCCAGCGATACGCGGCTTCGGCTGACGCGAGCGCTCCCATCGCGATCGAGAGTCGCTCCAGCGGGAGGCGCTCCATCAGGTAGTACAGGCCGCGGCCTTCCTCGCCGAGCAGGCGGTCACGGCCGAGACGGACAGCGTCGAAGTAGAGTTCAGCGGTGTCCTGGGCGACGAGGCCGACCTTGTCGAGCTTGCGGCCACGGGCGAAGCCCGGGTCGGTGGCTTCGACGACGAACAGGCTGAAGCCGCGCGAGCCCGCATCGGGATCGGTGCGCGCGAGGACCACGATCACGTCCGACTGGATGCCGTTGGTGATGAAGGTCTTCTGGCCATTGACGAGCCAGTCCCCGCCATCGCGGACAGCAGACGTGCGAGTGCCCTGAAGGTCACTGCCCGCGCCAGGCTCGGTCATCGCGATCGCGCCGATCAACTCGCCAGAGGTGAGGCCCGTGAGCCACCGCTTCTTCTGCTCGTGGTCGCCGAGCTCAGCGATGTATGGAATGACGATGTCATCCTGGACAGCGATTCCGGCAGAGAACGAGCCGACGCCAACCGCCGCGAACTCCTCCGCGGCCACGCAGCGGAAGCGGTAGTCACGTGTGCCACCGCCGCCGTACTCTTCATCGACACTCACGCCGAGTGCGCTGGCTGCGCCGGCCTCGGCCCAGGCCGATCGGTCAACCAGGTGGGCCGCCTCCCAAGCGTCGTATCGGGGGAGCACCTGGCGGGCGATGTACTCACGGATGCTGAGCCGGTAGGACTGGTGGTCCTCGTCGTAGAAAGTCATCTCGGCGTCCTCACGCCAGCAGGTCGGTGCGACCGTCGGCCTTGAGCCGCGCGGTGTAGGCAACCTGCATCGGCTTGGCGCTCGGAAGAAGGCCGATCAGCTTCGGCAGTGCGCCAGAGAGCGTGATCTGGCCACGGCCGATCGCGAGCGGAAGGCTGACCTTTCCCTGCCAGAAGCGGTTCGCGGTGCCCGCGTCTAGCACCATCGTCATGTTCGGGGATGGGGCGTCCGCGCTGGTGTAGAGGACCCCGTTGACCAGGTCAGCTGTCAGGTCGAGGTCGGGGTCGGTCATCTGCATCTTCAGTACCAGGCCCGACTTGGCCAGTACGGCGCTGATCGACGGGTCGGCGAAACTGGCCTCGAAGATGCCTCCGATATACGTCGTGGCATCGGCTGCGTCGGTGAACGTGTTCATGCGTCTTTCCTTGCTGTGGGCGGTCAGAAGATCTTGCGGAGCAGCCGCTGGGTGCGCGGCCCGTACGGCGGATAGACGACTCTGGGGTCGACCTTGGTGGGACGAGAAAGGTGCGCCTTGCGGTGGCTGAACGTGTGGAAGCCGAATTCGCCGTGGTACGAGCCCATACCTGAGGTGTCGACGCCGCCGAACGGCAGCGCAGGGACCAGGAAGTGGACGGCGGCGTGGTTGCTGACCACGGCTCCGGCGGAAACGGCGCTGCGGTAGCGGTCGATGACCCGTTGCGAGCGGCTGAAGATGTAGGCGGCGAGGGGCTTGGTGCCCTGCTTGATGTGCGCGATGGCGGGTTCGAGGCCGTCCATGCTGACCACCGGCAGCAGCGGGCCGAAGATCTCCTCGGTCATCAGTCGCGAGTCCGGAGCGGGATCAACCACGATCGTCAGGTCGTGGCGTCGCTGTGCAGGGTCGCTCCCGCCGCCATGGACGACGGTGCCGCCGTGGTTCTCGAGCAGCTCGGCCACACGCATCGCATGACGCGCGCTGACCATTGGCATCCCGATGCCACCGTCCGCGTTGGGGCTCATGTCGACGAACGCCTTCCGCAGGTGTGTCACGAGGACGTCTCGCACCGCGGCGTCCACGAGCACATAGTCCGGTGCGATGCAGGTCTGCCCGGAGTTGAGGAGTTTGGTCCAGGCGATCCGCCGGGCAGTCACCTCGAGATCGGCGTCCGCCGTCACGACAGCCGGGCACTTTCCGCCGAGCTCGAGGGTGACAGGGGTGAGATGCGGTGCGGCAGCAGCCATGACCGCCTTGCCGATCTCAGGGCCACCGGTGAAGAAGGCGTGGTCCATGCCCTGGGCCAAGATGGCCTGCGTGGTCGAGGGACCCCCTTCGATGACGGCGAACGCATCGGGGTCCAGGTACTCGGCCACGAGCTCGGAGAGCAGGTGTGAGGTGTGAGGTGTGTGCTCCGAGGGCTTCATCACGACGCAGTTTCCGGCGGACACCGCGGCCACAACTGGCGCCAATGTGAGCAGAACCGGATAGTTCCATGGGCCGATGACCGTGACGACGCCCAGAGGCTCGGAGCCGTACCAAGCCTTGCCGGGGACCTGCGAGAGCGGAACGCGTACACGCCGTGGCTTCATCCAGCGCTCGAGGTGCTTGCGTGCGTACCGGGCTTCGGCGGCGGTCGGCGCGATGTCGCCGAGGAAGCTGTCACTCGCGGGGCGACCGAGGTCCTTCATCAGGGCTGCGGCGATGCGCTCCTCTCCTTCTTCGAGCATCTTCTCGATCTGCTCGAGCTGCTGGGTTCGCCAGTGCCGCGACTGCGTCGCTCCACTGGCGAAGTGTGCGCGGAGCCTCGCGACCTCAGCTTCGACGGTGGACGGGTCCGTTTCGATGATCTCGACGGTCATGGTCGTCCCCTCAGGAGTTGCGAACGCGGTCGTCGTAACCGGCGCGCTTGGTCGTGTCGATGTCGAGGAAGGTGTCGTAGGCGCCGAGCCTGCGGCTCAGGCCATCGCGTAGCCGTCGGCCCATCGCTGGCTGCGTGCTGAGCATCGGACCCACGACCTTGGGGACGGTGACGTCCTTCTTGCGCTTGGCGATTGCTCGAGCGATTGCGTGCGCCACGTCGCTGGGCTCCACGGTCGGCAGGAGCTTCATTCCCTTGGTACCGGCGATCAGCTCGGTGTTGGTGAAGTGCGGGAAGACGCAGGTGAAGTCGATGCCGGCGCGGCCGAACTCGACGCGCGCCGTCTCGGTCAGATGCCGAACTGCAGCCTTGCTGCCGCAGTACGCGAGCCCACCCGGGACCGGCGAGCGGCCGGCGGTCGAGGCGACATTGACGACGTGTCCTGATCCTCGCTCGACCATGCCGGGAAGGGCGAGGTGCATGCCGTGCAGGCAGCCCATGACGTTGATGTCGAACACGCGCCTGTAGGTTTCTGGGCTCTGCTCGAGAAAACCTCCGATCGGCATGATTCCGGCGTTGTTGATCAGTACGTCGACCGGACCAGCGGCTCCCGCGTCGGCCAGGAACTTCGCATAGGACGACCGGTCGGTGACGTCGAGCTGGGTAGCACCCTCGAGACCGTTGGCGGCTGCAGCTGCCTGGGCGATGTCGAGATCGAGGTCGCCGATCGTCACCTTGGCGCCGAGCCGTGTGAGCTCGATCGCGGTCGCGAGGCCGATGCCTCGCGCGCCGCCGGTCAGGGCGACGCGAAGGCCGTTGAGTGAGCGGGACATGGTGACTCCTCAGAGATCGAGAACGAGACGAGCAGAACGAGCGCGGGACACGCATGGCATGAAGCACCCGGCCGCGCGGTCCTCGGGGGTGAGCACGGAGTCACGGTGATCGGGGTTGCCCTCGATCAGCTCCGTCTCGCAGGTGCCGCAGACTCCCTCGCTGCACGAGCGAAGGATGAAGACACCGTTGTCGGTGGCGACATCGAGGATCGAGACACCGGCCTCCACGGTCGCGGTGACACCGGTGCGGGCGAACTCGACCTCGAATGCGACGTCGGCCTCACGGTGCGCCGGTGTTGCGGCTGCGAAACGCTCGACGTGTAGTGCGCCCGCGGGCCAGCGCGCGCAGTGCTGCTCGACCGCATCGAGCAGCGGCGTCGGACCACAGGAGTAGACGAGTGTGCCGTCGCGCGGTGTGCCGAGCACGGCCGACAGGTCGAGAAGACCGCTCTCGTCTTGCGGGTGGACCGTGACCCGGTCGCCGAAGACCGCGAGCTCGTCCAGGAAGCCCATGGAGCTGCGGGAACGTCCGCCGTAGAGCAGGTGCCAGTCGGCGCCTGCCGCCTCGGCAGCAACAATCATCGGCAGCAGGGGAGTGATGCCGATGCCGCCGGCGATGAACTGGTAGCGCGGTGACGGCAGCAGTTCGAAGTGGTTGGTCGGTCCGACCACCTCGACAGTGTCGCCGACCGCCAACTTGTCGTGCACGTAGGCCGAGCCGCCGCGGCTCTCAGGCTCCCTGAGGATGCCGAGCCGATAGCAGTTCGCGTCATCCGGTGGACCGCAGAGCGAATACGACCGTGAGAGGCCGTGGCCGAGCCGAAGCTCGACATGTGCGCCCGGTGTCCAGCTGGGAAGGGCTGCGTGTGACCGCAGGACCAGGTCGACAACGCCGTCGGCGATGGTGGTCTTCGACTCGACCACCAGGGTCGAGGTGTACACGGACTGTGTCGTCATGGCCTTCACCTTCCTGTTGCAGGGGCTCTTCGAACATAAACTACTCTATGTTTGAACCGCAAGAGGTTGACGCGGCGAATCTTGGAGGTAATGTAGATAACATTACATCTCATCGTTGTGAGGAGCCGACCATGGCGCAGCAGCAGAAGTACGACGACATCGAGACCTCCAGCGAGGCCTTCTGGGCGCAGACGATGCGGCAGCGCGACGAAGCGTTCAGTGTGCTGCGCGAGCAGCGCCCGATCTCCTGGCAGCCGCCTGCCTACGGGTCGCTCATGGAGGACCCCGAGGACCTGGGCTATTGGGCGGTCGTCCGCCATGAGCACGTGGTCGAGGTCAGCAAGAACGATGCGGTCTTCTCCTCGGCCCCCGATCTCGGCGGCGTGATGTTCGAGAACGTGCCGGCTGAGCTGCTTCGTGAGACGCAATCGATCCTTACGATGGACGAGCCTGAGCACGGCCGCATCCGCGCTTTGGCCGCCTCCGCGTTCAGCCCGCGCCAGATCCGCCTGATCGCGGACCAGATCAAGGCCCAGGCCGCCGCGATCGTCGACGACCTCATCGAACACGGCCCCGGTGATTTCGTCGAGCTCGTCGCGAGCCGCCTGCCGCTATGGACCATCTCCGAGATGCTCGGCGTTCCGGTGGAGGAGCGACCGCGGATGGTCGGGGCGGTCGACGACATGATCGGGCTCAATGACCCGGAGTACATCGGTGACCGGGACCCGTTCTCCACCCTGCTCGGCGGAGTCGCGACCCTGCATGACCTTGCCCAGACCCTGATCGACGCCCGTCGGGCGGAGCCGACCGATGACGTGATGTCGGCGCTCGTCCATGCCGAGGCCGACGGCGAGCGGCTGACCGACGACGAGATCCGCTCGTACTTCGTCCTGCTCGCGACGGCCGGCAATGACACCACTCGCAACACGACCAGTCACGGCCTCAAGGCGCTCTGCGACAACGCGGACCAGATGGCACTCCTGGCCGAAGACTTCGACCGCAGGGTCGGTCCTGCGATCGAGGAGTTCATGCGCTGGGCGACCCCGGTCATGACGTTCCGACGTACGGCGAAGGAGGACATCCTCCTCGGCGGGCAGCAGATCAAGGCCGGGGACAAGGTCGCCACCTTCTTCTCCTCAGCGAACCGCGACGCCCGCGTCTTCGAAGACCCGTGGCGCTTCGACATCACCCGCAGCCACAACCCCCACGTTTCGTTGGGAGGCGGTGGAGTCCATTACTGCATGGGCCAGCACGTCGCGCGGATCCAGCTGCGCTCGCTTTTCAAGGAGCTACTCACCCGCGTACCCGGTCTGCAGCTCGGTGAGCCCGAGTTCGTGGCAGGGCACTTCACGCACGCCATCAAGCGCATGCCCATCACGTTCTGAGCCGATTCCCACCACCCGCCGCCTGAGGAGCACCGATGTACCCCGGAACCCACGCACTGACTACCCCTGACAAGCCTGCCGTCATCATGGCCGGCACCGGCCAGACGCTGACCTACGCCGAGCTCGACGACGCGAGTCTTCGCCTCGCCGTGGCGCTGCAGGATCGGGGACTGCGCCGCGGCGACGTGGTCGCGATGCTGAGTGATAATGCCGTCGAATGCTTCATCCTCTACTGGGCCGCGCTGCGGTCGGGCCTCTACTTGACGGCGATCAACTACCACCTGACCGCTGCCGAGGCGGCCTACATCGTCGAGGACTGTGACGCCACGGTCCTCGTTGCATCGGGTCGCTTAGGTGATCTCGCTGGCGAGGTGCTTTCGGCTGTCCCTGCGCTCGATGGCGCATGGACGTTCGGGGGAGCGGTCGAGGGCTTCGAGTCCTTCGAGGAGCTGCTCGGTTCGGCCGGGGGGCGGCGGATCGCCGACCAGCCTCGGGGCAGTGACATGCTCTACTCATCCGGGACGACCGGTCGCCCCAAGGGGATCAGGCCGCCGTTGCTCCCGATCCAGGTGGACGAGCCCGGTGACCCCCTCACGGGAATGATCGGGCAGATGCTCAAGGTCGGCCCGGACGACATCTACCTCTCTCCCGCGCCGATCTACCACGCCGCGCCGTTGCGCTGGTGCGGCGCTGTGCAGGCGCTGGGCGGGACGGTCGTCGTCCTGGAACGCTTTGCGGCCGAGACGTGCCTGGAGGCGATCCAGAAATTCGGGGCGACGATGGTCCAGCTCGTTCCGACGATGTTTGTGCGCATGCTTCAGCTGGAGGAGGCCACGCGGACGTCCTACGACGTGTCGAGCCTGCGGCTGGCGATCCACGCGGCCGCACCCTGTCCGGTCGAGGTCAAGCAGGAGATGATCGACTGGTGGGGCCCGATCCTGCTCGAGTACTACTCGTCGACCGAGATGAGTGGCATGACGATCATCAGCAGCCAGGAGTGGGTCACCAGACGAGGCTCCGTCGGTCGCAGTGTCTTCGGGCCGGTCCATATCTGCGACTCGAGCGGCGTCGAGCTGCCGGTCGGTGAGGTGGGCCGCGTGTACTTCGAGCGCGAGGTCCGCCCGTTCGAGTATCACAAGGACGCGGTCAAGACGAAGGAAGCCGAGCACCCGCAGCACTCGAACTGGACCGCGATCGGCGACCTCGGTCGGGTGGACGAAGATGGTTATCTCTACCTCACTGACCGTGAGTCGTTCATGATCATCTCCGGCGGCGTGAACATCTATCCTCAGGAGATCGAGGACGCACTCACCCTCCATCCCGCCATCCTGGACGTCGCTGTCATCGGTGTCCCGGATGTGGCACTCGGGCAGCAGGTCAAGGCGGTCGTACAGGTGCGTGACGGTGTCGAGCCATCCGAGGACCTGGCCGAGCAGCTCATCGAGCACGCGCGCTCGAAGGTGGCCGCGTTCAAGTGCCCGCGCTCGGTCTCGTTCGTCGACACCCTGCCGCGAACGCCTACCGGAAAGCTGGTGAAGCGGGTCCTGGTGGATCGCTTTGCCGGATGACCCCGGGGCCCGTCTAGGCTGACCGTGACCTGGACCCGTAGGAAGGGCAAAAATGCGTCTTCTGGTGAATCGCGCGGACTATCACGAGGCCGCTCTGCGTGTGCTCGCTGAAGAGGGTGCAGGTGCCGTCAAGGTGACCAGGCTATGCAGCGAGCTAGGCGTGACCACCGGTTCCTTCTACGGATACTTCGGCAGCCTTGACGGCTTCGTCGATGAGTTTCTGGAGTATTGGTCAGAATCGCAGACGGCCCGAGTGATCGAGATAGCTAACGCTCAGGGTGATCCCGCCGAGCGCATCCGGTTGCTCAAGCGCCTCGGGTCCTCGCTCCCACACGCGGCCGAGGGAGCGATTCGGGCCTGGGCGGGGACCAACCCAGCAGTGGCCAAGATGCAGGTGAAGGTCGACAAGCGTCGCCTCGATGCGCTGACAGACGCACTGCGACCGGCTGCCCGCGACGCGAGGGAAGCCAGGGTCCTCGGGACCATGGCCATGACGCTTCTGGTCGGCCTCCAGCAATGGCGCAAGCCCGTGACCACGCGTCAGTTCAACGTCGTCTTCAACGAGTTCCAGGAGTTCGTCGAGATGAAGATGGCCGCCGCGTCCGACTGACCGCGGTCGTCCAAGCGCCTGGGGCCCGTGCTTAATTTCGTCCAAACATAAAGTATTTGACTTTACATCACGTCGTCACCTTCGTTCCTCTGAAGCCACACCTCTAGGAGTCCCCATGTCCCTGCCCGAGATCCTGACCGGACCGTTTGCCGTCCCGGTCGTCTGCTCTCCCATGTTCATCGCCTCCTGTCCGGACCTGGTTGTCGCCCAGTCCGCGGCCGGTGTCATCGGCTCGTTCCCGTCACTGAACGCCCGGCCGCACAGCCAGTTCCGTGACTGGCTCTCCGAAGTTGAGGATCGACTGGCGTCGTACGGTGCGGCGAACCCAACAGACTTCGTCGCACCGTTTGCTGTCAACCAGATCGTGCACAAGACGAATGGACGACTGGAAGAGGACGTCCAGGCCTGCGTTGATCACAAGGTTCCCATCGTCATCACCTCGCTGGGTGCGCGTGAAGACGTCAACGAGGCGATCCATTCCTATGGCGGCATCGTGCTGCATGACGTCATCAACAACCGGCACGCGCACAAGGCGATCGAGAAGGGTGCCGATGGCCTGATCGCCGTCGCCGCCGGCGCTGGCGGCCACGCGGGCGCGCTGTCTCCGTTTGCGCTCCTGCGTGAGATCCGTGCCTGGTTCGACGGACCGCTGATGCTCTCGGGGGCGATCGCTCACGGAAGCTCGATCCTCGCCGCGCAGGTCGCCGGCGCCGACTTCGCGTACGTGGGTAGCGCGTTCCTCTCGACCCACGAGGCCAACGTCGTCGACGGCTACAAGGACATGATTGTCGCGAGTGGAGCGAGCGACGTCGTCTACAGCAACCTCTTCACTGGTGTGCACGGCAACTACCTGCGCGGCAGCATCGAGGCCGCCGGCTTCGACCCGGACAACCTGCCGCAGTCCGACCCGACTGCGATGGACTTCGCCTCGACCGGCAACACCGATGCAAAGGCCTGGAAAGACATCTGGGGCTCTGGACAGGGCATCGGCGACGTCGTAGAGCGACAGCCGGCCGCCGGTCTGGTCGCCCGGCTCGCGGACGAGTACGACGAAGCGCTCCGTGGTCTCGCGCCACGCGTAGAGAGCCGTCTCGCCGTCCGGCTGTGACGCCGCCGCGAAAGGGGGCCGGGTGAAGGAGGGCTCCTCAGCCACTGGCTGAGGAGCCCTCCTCGTCATATCGGGTGCGGCGTCACTGGTCGGTGAACTGTGCCTTTCGCTTCTCGCGGAACGCTGTCGAGCCTTCGGCGAAGTCGGCCGCACCCAGCAGGCCGATCTGTCCGGCTCGCTCCAGCGCGAAGGCGAGATCGAGTCGGTGCAAGGTTGCGCTGTTGATCGCGTGCTTGGTCTGCCGGAGCGCGGCCCGCGGTCCGGTCCTGAGTCGTTCGATGACGTCGGCCGCGCGGTCATCGAACTCGTTGCTGGGCCACACGTCGGCGACGAGGCCGGCCGCTGCTGCGTCGGAAGCGGGGAGCTTCTGAGCCAGTAACGCCATTCGCATCGCCCGTGCACGTCCGATCGACGCGGCGACGAGGGCCGAGGCCCCGCCGTCGGGCATCAGGCCGACGCGGGTGAAGGCGAGCATGAAGTAGGCAGACTCGTCGCACAGGACCAAGTCGCTGGCGAGGGCGATCGGCACACCGACTCCTGCGACAGCACCTCCGGCGAGTGTGATGACAGGCTTCGGGCTGTTGGTGATCGTCGCCACGAGGTCGTTGGCGGCGTCTATCGTCGGTGCGGCTGCCTCTTCCCCGGATAGCTCATCGGCGGATTCCAGGTCGGCGCCTGAACAGAACGCGTTGCCGTCGCCCGACAGCACGATCACGCGCACGTCGTCGCCGGCGGCCGCGATCGCGTCGCGCACCGCCTCCATCTCGCCAGCGGTCAGGGCGTTCAGACGCTCGGGACGGTCCAGGGCAACGGTCAGGACGCCCTCAGCAGTAGTGGCCCTCATGGTGCCTCCTCGGTATTGACGTGAAATGTAGATTACATTATCTTCGAATTCTCGCCAGTCCTCGACCGCAAGGGAATCCGCTGATGACCGACGCATTCATCTACGACCATGTCCGTACGCCGCGTGGCCGGGGCAAGAGCAGCGGCGCGCTCCACGAGGTGAAGCCGATCGACCTCGTGGTCGGCCTGCTTGACGCGCTGCAGAAGCGCAATCCGACCCTCGACGCCGAGCGCATCGACGACCTCGTGCTCGGCGTCGTGTCGCCGGTGGCGGACCAAGGTGGGGACATCGCCAAGACCGCGGCCATCAAGGCTGGCCTCCCCGATACCACCGCGGGTGTCCAGCTCAATCGCTTCTGCGCGTCGGGTCTCGAGGCCGTCAACCAGACTGCCGCACGCGTCCGGAGCGGTTTCGAGGATCTCATCATCGCGGGCGGCGTCGAGTCCATGTCCCGAGTTCCGATGGGCTCAGACGGTGGCGCGTGGTCCAACGACCCCGCTACCAACTTCGAGACCGGCTTCGTTCCGCAAGGCGTTGGCGCCGACCTCATCGCCACCTTGGAGGGCTGGAGCCGCGCCGATGTTGACGGGTACGCCGCGCAGTCCCACGCACGCGCCGCTCATGCCTGGGAACAGGGTTACTACGACGGCTGCGTCGTCCCTGTGACCGACGAGCTCGGACAGGTCATCCTCGCCCGTGACGAGACGATCCGGCCGGACACATCTGTGGAGTCGCTGGCCGGTCTCAAGCCGTCGTTCGCTGCCATGGGCCGCGATGCCGGCTTCGACGATGTGGCGCTCGCGAAATACCACACCGTCGAAGCCATCGACCACGTGCACCATGCCGGCAACAGCTCCGGCATCGTCGACGGTGCTGCCCTGATGCTGATCGGGTCCGCCGTAGTGGGGGAGCAGCTCGGTCTCATCCCGAGGGCTCGGATCGTCTCCGTCGCGGTCTCCGGTGCCGACCCCACGATCATGCTCACCGGCCCCGCTCCGGCGGCACGCAAGGCGCTCGCCAAGGTGGGCCTGACCGCTGAGGACATCGACCTGTGGGAGATCAACGAGGCGTTCGCGGCGGTCGCCCTGCGTTTCATGCGCGACATGGGCATTGACGCCTCCGTCACCAATGTCAACGGTGGCGCCATCGCCATGGGCCACCCGCTCGGTGCCACCGGCGCGATCATCCTCGGCACGCTGATCGACGAGCTGGGGCGCCAAGGCAAGCGCCGCGGCCTGGCAACGCTTTGTGTAGGCGGCGGCATGGGCATTGCGACCATCGTCGAGCTCGTCTGAGTCAGCCCTCTCCTGATATCTAGAAGGACACTTCCATGAGCACTGAACAGACCGCCGTCACCTTCGACATCGATGCCGACGGCATTGTCACCCTGACGCTGGACGATCCCAACCAGTCAGCCAACACCATGAACGACCTGTACCTCGCTTCGATGGAATCAGTGGTCGAGCAGGTCCTGGGGACCCCTGACGTCGCCGGCGTCGTGATCGTCTCGGCGAAGAAGACCTTCTTCGCCGGAGGTGACCTGAAGAACATCCTCGCCCTGACTCCTGATCGCGCAGCCGAGGCCTTCGCGATGGCCGAGGCGATCAAGGCCCCGCTCCGCAAGCTGGAGCTCCTCGACAAGCCGGTGGTGGCGGCGATCAACGGTGCCGCCCTCGGCGGCGGCCTCGAGATCGCGCTCGCCGCAAACCGGCGCATCGCGGTCGACGGGTCGTACGACATCGGCCTGCCTGAAGTGGGCCTCGGGCTGCTGCCGGGTGGGGGCGGCATCACTCGCACGGTCAGGATGTTTGGCCTGGTGAAAGCGATCAGCGAGATCCTGGGCACCGGCGCCAAGTTCCGCCCAGCGGCGGCTCTCGCCGTCGGCCTGGTCGACGACGTGGTCGCGACCAGCGATGAACTGGTCCCAGCTGCCAAGGAGTGGATCACGCGCAACCCCGCGGCGGGCGCCCAGCCGTGGGACGCGAAGGACTACCGCCTGCCTGGCGGCAGTCCTTCGTCGCCGCAGATGGCGGCGTACCTCCCGGCGATCCCGCCGATGTTGCGCAAGCAGGTCAAGCAGGCCGACTACCGCGCTCCGAAGGCGATCGTTGCCGCGGCTGTCGAGGGTGCGCAGGTCGACTTCGACACTGCTTCCCGCATCGAGTCGCGCTATCTCGCGAAGCTGATCGTGGGGCAGCAGTCGAAGAACATGATCCAGGCGTTTTTCTTCGACCTGCAGTCGATCAACGCGGGCACGCTGCGCCCAGACGGCTTCGACCGCTATCGCCCGCAGAAGGCCGTTGTGCTTGGTGCCGGCATGATGGGTGCGGGAATCGCATACGTCCTCGCCCGGGCTGGCATCGAGGTCGTGCTCAAGGACATCACGATCGAGGCCGCGCAGAGGGGCAAGGACTACTCGCGGGCGATCAACGAGAAGGCGATCTCCCGCGGCAAGCTGACCCAGGAGAGGTCGGACGCCCTGCTCGCGCTGATCACCCCGACGGCCGACGCCGCCGCTGCGGCGGGTGCCGACCTTGTGGTCGAGGCGGTCTTCGAGGACGTCATGTTGAAGCAGGGAGTCTTCGCCGAGGTTGCCCCGTATCTAGCAGCTGGGGCGCTGCTCTGCTCGAACACGTCGACCCTGCCGATCACCGACCTCGCCAAGAGCATCGACCGACCAGCTGACTTCATCGGCCTGCACTTCTTCAGCCCCGTCGACAAGATGCCGCTCGTGGAGATCATCCGCGGCGCAGAAACCTCTGACGAGTCGCTCGCCCGTGCGTACGACGTCGTCCAGGTGATCCGAAAGACCCCGATCGTGGTCAACGACGCACGTGGCTTCTTCACCTCGCGCGTCATCGGCACCCAGATCGAGGAGGGCCTGGCGATGCTCCAAGAGGGTGTGCACCCGCTTTCGATCGAGCGGGCTGCTACGCAGGCTGGATTCCCCGTCGGTCCGCTCCAGATTGCCGATGAGCTCAACCTCGAGCTCATGCTCAAGATCTCGAAGACGACCCGCGAGGCCAACGGTGCCACTACGCCGACGGTGACCGAAGAGGTCTGCGCTCGCATGATCGAGATCGGTCGCCCGGGCAAGCTCAAGGGAGCCGGCTTCTACGAGTACGCCGACGGTCGCCGCAACTCGCTGTGGTCGAGCCTGTCCGGCGTCTTTCCGACGTCCGTGGAGCAGTTGCCGCTCGAAGACGTCCGCGAGCGGATGCTCGTCCGCGAGGCACTTGAGACCGCGAAGTGCTTCGAGGAAGGCGTGCTCACCTCAGCCGCCCACGCCAACATCGGCTCGATCTTCGGCATCGGCTTCCCTGGCCTCACCGGCGGTGCTGCTCAGTACATGGCCGGGTTCGAGGCCGATGACGGCTCGATCGGCCTGGCTGCGTTCCTCCGCCGCGCAGACGACCTGGCCGACGCATACGGCGAGCAACTGCGCCCGACGGCGTACCTGCGCGACCTCGCCGCCTCGGGGTCCGGTTTCCCCGCCTGACGGCAGCAGATCCTCCCCGGGCCGTGATATCAACGGTTCTCGCGGCCCGGGGGTTCCACTTTCCTCCTACGACAGGAGCACTACCGTGCCTGCTGACCGCACCCTCCCGACACCCGAGTCCGCCGATCTGATCGCACTCGTGCGCGAGATCGTCTCGCGCGATCTCGCGCCCCTCGCCGCCGGCGCCGAGGAGCGAGCGGCGTTCCCGCGGGAGGCCTTCAGGACGCTCGGTCGCATGGGTGTTCTCGGCCTCCCGTACGCCGAGGAGCATGGCGGCGGTGGTCAGCCCTACGAGGTCTACCTCCAGGCAGTCGAGGAGATCGCGTCGGCTTGGAGCAGTGTGGGAGTGGGCGTGTCGGTGCACGTGCTGTCGTGTTTCGGTCTTGTGACGGCCGGTAGCGAGGAACAGCGCAAGCAGCATCTTCCCGACATGGTCGGCGGCGAACTACTCGGTGCCTACTGCCTGTCGGAACCGCACGCCGGGTCCGATCCGGCTGCCATGACGACCCGCGCGACTCGTGTCGGGGACGAGTACGTCCTCCGGGGCGCAAAGGCATGGACCACCCATGGTGGCCAGGCCGACTTCTACAAGGTCATGGCCCGCACCGGTGACAGCCGTGGCGACATTTCCTGCTTCCTGGTTCCGGCGGGGACTCCCGGGCTCGCCGCCGATCGTCCCGAATCGAAGATGGGGCTCATGGGGTCGACCACGGCCACCATGCGCTTCGACGACGTCCGGATCCCGGTCGAGCGCCGGCTGGGCGCCGAGGGGGAGGGCCTCCGCATCGCGCTGGCCGGCCTCGACGCGGGCCGCCTCGGAATCGCCGCGGTCGCAACCGGTCTCGCGCAGGGGGCCCTCGACGCCGCCGTCGCCTATGCGCAGGAGCGCGAGACGTTCGACGAGCGGATCATCGACCATCAGGGCATGGCGTTCCTGCTCGCTGACATGGCCGCCGCCGTCGAGTCGGCGCGTGCGACCTACCTTGCCGCGGCGCGGCGCAAGGATGCTGGCCTGCCCTACTCGCGGCAGGCCTCAGTGGCCAAGCTTGTCGCCACGGACAACGCCATGAATGTGACCACCGACGCCGTGCAGGTCCTCGGCGGCTACGGCTACACCCGCGACTTCCCGGTCGAGCGGTACATGCGCGAGGCGAAGGTCATGCAGATATTCGAGGGAACGAACCAGATTCAGCGGATGGTCATCGGCCGACACCTTGATCGCGGAACTCGCGGCGAGCTCGCCGTCGCGGCCCGATAGTCCACCTCCAGCAATGCAAAGGAACGTCACGTGAACACCGTTGTAGCCCGCACCCAGGATCACATGTCGCATGACCTTCTTCTTCCCGAGGAGATCGTCGAACTGCGCGGCCGAGCACGGAAGTCGGTCGAGACCCACCTTGCGCCGGTGGCGCGCGAGATCGGCTCCCGCGAGGAATCCGTCGACAGCTTCCCGTGGGAGGCATTCCGCGGTCTGGCCTCTGACGGTCTCTTTGCCATCCCGTTCGGTACCAAGTACGGCGGCGGGTACGACAACCCGATGCTGGCTGTCTGCACCGCAGCCGAGGAGATCGCCTACCACTCGTCATCGATGGCGGGTGTATACGACGGCCAATGCATCTTGGTCCCGTCCACCCTTCGGTTCGCCTCCAAGCGGATGCAAGACCTGCTCATTCCGGAGCTCGTCTCGGGCCGCGAGGCATTCGCCTTCGCCACGACTGAGCCGGAGACGAGCTCGGACCTGACGGCCGAGCGTCTCGGTACCTGGGCGACCGAGACTCCGGACGGCTTCATCGTCAACGGGCGCAAGCGATGGATCACGAACAGCGTAGTCGCGCGATGGGTCTCGATTCTCGTTCGAGCAGGCGTCGATGGAAACAGGGCGCACATGCTTCTGATCGACCTCGGGAGCGATGGGGTTCGAATCGGTGCCCCGGATCTCAAGATGGGACACCGCGGTCAGATCACCGCTGACATCGCCCTTGAGGACGTCTTCGTTCCGAGGGAACACTTGCTGGGGGAGCCTGGCCGGGGGATGGCAGTCGCGTTGTCGTCGCTCGTTCGGGGTCGCATCGGCATCGGCGCAGCGGGTGTGGGCGTGGCGCAGGCGGCACTCGACCTGGCCGTGCACAGACTTCAGACGCGGCAGGTCTTCGGCCGCCCGCTTGGCGCCATGCAGTATTGGCAGTTTCAGATGGCGCAGCGAGCGACCGAACTCGAATGCGCGCGCAGCCTCTATCAGAAGGCGGCGCTGCTTCTCGATAACGGCGACGCGACCGCTGAACCCGAGGCTGCCATGGCGAAAGCGTATGGAACCCGGCTGGCCAACGACCTTGTTCGCGAGGCCATCCAGATCCACGGTGCGGTCGGATTCGCTCGCGAAGTCGGTGAGACGGGCGAATCGGTTCGTCTGGAGGAGATGTATCGCGACGCCAAGATTCTCGAGATCTTCGAGGGTGCGAACGAACTTCAGCAGTGGATCGTCGCGCGGCGCCTCCTTGGCCGCGACATCACTGGATAAAGGCAAAAGAAATGCGACCGCCGCAATTTTCGCCGATCAAACGTAACTCGACTTATGTTTCACAGTTAGGCAACTGTGGTGACGTACATCACGCATTTGTGTGACGTGGCTACGAGTGCGAATCGCTATCAGAAAGTTGACGCATGTTGACATCCAAGCAATTTCTCGCTGTGGGCGGCCGACGATGAGGCGCGTTCACAGCGCTGCCCTCGTCGCTCCGAGGCGTGGTGGTGGCGGGTTTGCGCAAACGGCCTTGGAGGACAACTGGCTCACAGGGGCCATCGCCAAGCTGGGCAAGTTCTATGCCTTCTGCTTGGAAGCAATGCGGCTCCTTGTGCTGAAACGCTTTCAGTTCCGCGAGTTCGTCGACCAGGCATGGTTCATCACGACCGTTTCGGTCGGGCCCGCGATCCTGGTCGCTATCCCGTTGTGCGTGATCATCATCTTCCAGGTCAACCAGCTCTTGATCCAGATCGGCGCTATCGACCTTGCCGGCGCCGGTGCGGCGGTCGCTGTTGTGCGCGAGATCGGACCGATCGTGAGCGTGCTAGTGGTCGCTGGCGCGGGGGCGACAGCGATCTGTGCCGATCTCGGATCGCGCAAGATCCGCGACGAGATCGATGCGATGATCACCTTGGGGATCAATCCGATCCATCGGCTCGCTGTGCCGCGAATCGCTGCGTCTGTCGTGGTCGCGGTGGCGCTCAACGGCGTGGTCTCGATCGTCGGCCTAGCGGGCGGTTACTACTTCTCGGTCGTCCTCCAGGGTGCGACGCCTGGACTCTTCGTCTCCAACCTCACGCTCCTGGTCGGCACCGCCGACTTCGTGACGTCGGAGGTCAAGGCGGCGGTCTTCGGGCTGCTGGCGGGGCTGACCGGGTGCTATCTGGGGCTCAATGCAAAGGGTGGCCCGAAAGGCGTGGGTGATGCGGTCAACCAAACGGTTGTGTTCGCCTTCATGTTGCTGTTCGCGGCCAACAGCATCATCACGCTCATCTACTTCCAGATCCAAGGGACGAAATGACATGGCGACCATCGACTGGATGACCGAGCTTCCGCGGGCCGCGGTCGGCAGATTCACCGAGCTCGGGCGGCAGTTCGAATTTTATGGCAAAGCGGTCGCGCATGTGCCCCGGGCACTGCGCGGACACCGCCGAGAGATTCTTCGGCTGATCGCCGAGGTCAGTCTCGGTACCGGGGCGCTCGCTGTCATCGGTGGCACCGTCGTGGTCGTCGCCTTCCTCACCGCGTTCATCGGTGTGGAGGTCGGCCTGCAGGCGTACACGACGTTCGGAAATATCGGGGTCGAGGTCCTGTCCGGGTTCTTCTCGGCCTACTTCAACACGCGCGAGGCGGCGCCGATCCTGTCCGCGATCGCGCTGACGGCGACCGTGGGCGCGGGCTTCACCGCCCAGCTGGGGGCGATGCGGGTCAGTGAGGAGATCGATGCCCTGGAGGTGATGGCGATCCCATCGATCCCGTACCTGGTCACCACGCGGATCATCGCTGGGCTGATCGCCGTCATTCCGCTCTTCGCCATCGCAGTGGTGATGACGTTCGCGGCCACCCGACTGGTGGTCACCATCGGGTTCGGGCAGGCCGCCGGGACGTACGACCACTACTTCCGCACCTTCTTGGTGCCAGGTGACCTCGCGCTGGCACTTCTCAAGGTGTCGATCATGGCGGTCGTCGTCATGGCGGTCTGCTGCTTCTACGGGTACGACGCCACTGGCGGCCCTGCAGGCGTCGGTCGCGCGGTGGGCCTCGCCGTGCGGACCTCCCTTGTCCTGATCATGATCATCGACCTCGCCTTCGGCCTCGCCCTGTGGGGCGGCACGTCGGTCCACATCTCGGGGTGAACTCGTGAACCTTCGCCATCTCATCTACGGCATCTCCTGCATCGGGCTCGCCGCCGTTGTCGTCGCAGGAGTGCTCGCGCTCTACCGCGGCGACTTCCGCCGCTCCGTTGCCGTCACCGTGGACGCTCCACGCGCTGGCCTGGCGATGCAGCCCGGCTCCGACGTGAAGCTGCGGGGCGTCAAGATCGGTCGCGTCGACGCGGTCGAGGCCACATCTGACGGGGCGCGGCTGCGGATCACGATCGACCAGGACCAGGCCCACTGGGTCGGGCGCGACGCAACCGCGGCCATCGTGCCGCCGACCGCGTTCGGCGCGAAGTACGTCTCGTTGACGAGCCCGGAGCCGTCATCCCCGCGCATCGGACAGAACACGACGATCGCGGCCGATGACGTGACTGTCGAGGTCAACGAAGCGTTCACGAACCTCAACGGGGTGCTCGCGGCCGCACAGCCGGACAAGGTGGACAACGCGCTCACCGCGCTCGCCGGCGGCGTCAACGGTCGTGGCGATGAGATCAACTCGCTGATCGGGTCGGGGTCGCAGTGGGTGGACACTGTGAACGGCTCACGGAAGGCGCTGGACAGAGACCTCGCCACCGCGGCCCCGGTCGCCCGTCAATACGACTCGATGGTTCCCGACCTCCTCGCGACGCTCGAACAGGCCACCACCACGAGCCGTACGCTGTCGCAGAAGCAGAGCCAGCTGGCACTCACCGCGAACGAAGCCACCCGGCTCAGCAACGACACCGGCCCGCTGCTCGCCAAGATCAACAGGCCGCTCGAGCGCAACCTCGAGCTCCTTCAGCCGGTCACCGCCCTGGCTGCGCACTACTCCTCGGAGCTGCCTTGCGTGCTCGAGGGCACGGTCGTGGCGGAGAGGATGGCCGAGGACGCGGTCGGCGGTCAACGCATGGGCATCTCGACCTACACCCGACTGAGGCCGTCGCGCGAGCCCTACATGTACCCCAACGATCTCCCGGTCGTCGGCGACCAGAGCGGACCGGAGTGCCGCGGCATGCCCGTGGTGACGAACGACGAAGCGGCATCGCTCGCGCCACACCTGAAAACCGGGACCGACCCGCAGCACACCGGTCCTGCATCCCCGACCGAGGAACTGCGTACGACCTTCTTCGGTGCGCTGGCCGGGGTGGTGAACCTCGGATGACCAATCGCACCAAGCACCGAGCGACACTCCTGAAGTTGAGCGTGTTCGCGGCCGTGTCCGCAGCCATCGCGGCCTACCTGGTGATCCTCGTCAGCGACTCCTCGCCGGGCTCGATGACCTCCTACACAGCAGTGTTCGAGGACGTCTCCGGCCTGCAAGAGGGAGACGAGGTCCGGGTGGCCAGCGTCGCAGTGGGCAAGGTCGAATCGATGAAGATCGGTGCGCGCAACACAGTCAGGGTCGAGTTCGACGTCCCCAGAGACATCCCACTCACCCTCACGACGCGAGCGACGGTCAGATACAAGAACCTCATCGGCGACCGTTACCTGGAGCTTGCCAAGCCGGACCGACCGTCGCAGCCTTTGGGGGCGGACCGGACCATCCCGCTCAGCCGCACGGCGGCCGCTCTCGACCTGGATACTCTCCTCAACGGATTCAAGCCACTCTTCGCCGGACTGGCACCCAAGCAGATCAACGCGCTCTCCACCCAGCTGATCAAAGTGCTCCAGGGGCAGAACGGAGCGGTGGCCTCGCTGGTCACCACCATCGCCTCCTTCACCACCACCGTGGCCGAACGCGGCGAGCTGGTCGGACGGGTGATCGACAACCTCAACGCCGTGCTGGGGACCGTCGACCAGCATCGCGAGGAACTGAGCACGGTCATCACCCAGCTCAAGGACCTCAGCAAGGGGCTGGACAAGGACGCGCCCACGGTGCTCGCGGCACTCGGCGAGATCGACACCGTCGCAGTCTCCGGCGAAGACCTGCTCGCCCGAACCGACCAGACCATCGCCGCAGACCTGGCCGGCCTGCGCTCGGTGACTGGAAACCTCGACCGCAAGGACGACCAGCTGGCGAGCATCCTCGACCAGCTCCCCGGCCACTACCAGGCGGTCATGCCGACCGGGTCGTTCGGCAACTTCTTCAACTTCTACCTCTGCGGCCTCCAGCTGAGGATCACGCCGGAGGAGGACCCGACGGCGAAGCCGGTCACGACCCCATGGATCAACAGTGATGTAGCGAGGTGCCAGCCATGACGACCCTCAAAGAGATGCTCGCGGAGAAGAGCTTCCAGGAGCGCGACCCCATCCGGATCGCGATCGTCACCACTCTCGCGCTGGCCCTTGTCGCGGCGGTCCTCATCCGCTGGAACAGTCTTCCGTTGATCGCAGGCGGATACCAGCACACCGCCTACTTCGCCGACGCCGGTGGGCTGAAGGAGGGCGACGATGTCCTCGTCTCCGGGATGACGGTCGGAGAGGTGAAGAACATCGCTCTGGACGGGACCCGGGTGAGGGTGGACTTCGAGATCACTCCTCAGGAGGTGCGTCTCGGTAGCAAGTCGAAGGCCGCGATCGTCACCCTGACCCTGCTCGGCCGCGCCGGCCTCCAAGTCACCTCGGCGGGGGAGGGCGAGCTCGGAGAGGCGATCCCGGTCGCTCGGACGTCCTCACCCTACGAGCTCACCAGTGCCCTGGCGGACCTGACAACTACATCCGAGCAGATCGACACCGAGGCGCTGACGAACGCGCTCGACACCGCCTCCGGCACCCTGACCGGAACCGAGGACCAGATCAAACCGGCCCTCGACGGCGTCACCGGGGTCGCGCAGACGATCGCCGGCCACGACGACCAGCTGCGACAGCTGTTGGAGCGCGCCTCCTCGGTCTCCGAGCTGCTCAGCGAACGCAACTCGGACATCACGACCCTTCTGGGGTCGGGTGGGGACCTGCTCCAGCAGCTCAACGCCAACCAGCAGCTGATCATCTCCCTGCTGCACGACGCGACTGCCCTCTCGCAGCAGATCCAGGTCACCATCGCTCGACTCCAGAAGGACACTCCGCCCGCGCTGAAGCACCTCAACAAGGTGGTCGCGCTGCTCAACGACAAGAAGGAGCAGGTCGACGCGACCATCGCGGGTCTCTACAGCTACGCCTACGAGCTGGGGGAGGCCTTCTCCAGCGGGCCGTTCTTCGACGCGTACATCCAAAATCTCACCGCGCCCAGCTCGCTGACGCCGGTCCTCTCGGAGGTGTTGCAGTGAAAATCCTTCAGACCCGCAACGTGGTCATCGCGGTGGTGGTGGCGCTCGTCGCCGCCGGAGCCTTGGTCGCACTGCAGCAACGCGAGCACCGGGTCACTGCGTACTTCACGACATCGACCGGGCTGTACACCGGCGACGAGGTCAAGGTGCTCGGCGTAGCAGTGGGCAAGGTCGCTGCGATCCATCCCGAAGGCAAGAAGGTGCGGGTCGAGATGGACGTCGACGCCCGCCAGCGGTTCCCGCGCGGGGCAAATGCTGCGATCGTCTCGCCCAGCCTGGTCAGCGGCCGTTTCGTGCAGATCTTTCCTGCGTACGCCGGTGGTCCCGCGATGGCGGACGGTGCGGCGATCCCGCTGAGCCGGACCGCGGTGCCGGTCTCCTTCGACGAGGTCAAGAAGCAGCTGACCGATCTGGCGACAGCGCTCGGGCCGCAAGGCACCGACAAGACCGGCGCGCTCGATCGGATCCTCACCAGTGTCGACGCCAACCTCGACGACGGGGCCGACGTCTCGCTGCGCAACTCCCTCGTGGAGATGCGACGTGCAGCAGAGACCCTTGCATCGGGTCGTCAGGACCTGTTCGCCACCATCTCCAACCTCAACGCCTTCATCGCCAACCTGGTGGCCAACGATCAGGCGCTACGCAGGTTCACGAAGCAGTTGGCGCAGTTCTCCGGCGTCCTCGCCGCCAACCGGAAGGCGATCGCACGGAGCCTGGATGAGCTTCAAGGTGCGCTGAAGCAGGTCCAGACGTACGTCGACACCAACGAACGCGCGCTCGGGACCAGCGTCAAGGAACTCAACGAGCTCGTCGCGACGGTCTCGAACCGCTCCGACCAGGTGGCCGGAATCCTCCACGTCGCACCGCACACTGTGAACAACTTCTACAACACCTTCTCCGACCAGGCGGTCACCGGTCGGGCGACGCTCAACAACCTTCAGGGTGTCGCGCAGCTGCTCTGCGGTGGGATCCTCGGCACCGGCGGGACGGCGGAGCAGTGCCAGCAGGCTGTTCAGCCACTCCTGACCACGCTCGGACTCAGCGAACTTCCGATCCATGTCGCCACCGGGCCGGGGGAGAAGTCCGAAAGGACGAGACCGCCATCCAGCGGCTCGCCCGAGACTCCCGCTCCCGACGATCTGCTCGTACAGCTGACCCAGCTGGGCCAGACCGATAGGGAGACCCGATGAACACGCGACTTGCAGCAGTCCTGCTCCTCCTTGCTTGTGCCGTTCTAACGTCGGGCTGCGATCTACGTCCCAACTCCCACACGCTGCCCGGGCAGGTCGCGGTCGGGCGCGACGGCTACACGGTCACCGCCACGTTCGACAACGTGGAGAACCTGGTGCCCAACTCAGCGGTCATGGCAGACGACGTCACGATCGGCACGGTCACCCGGATCGCGGTCAGCGATTGGAAGGCCAAGGTGACGATGCGTCTCAAGCGCTCGACTCGCCTCCCCGCCAACGTTCGGCTGCTGATCGGCCAGAAGACGCTGCTCGGCGCGCAGTACGTCGAGATCCAGCAACCCGTGCAGCCGGCCGGACACCTCGTCGACGGCGCGAAGCTCACCGAGGCTGACACCGGTGTCTACCCGGAGACCGAGCAGATCCTTGCCGGGGTGTCGCTGCTGTTGAACAACGGTGGTCTGTCCCAGCTGAGCACGATCACCGGCGAGCTCTCGCGAGCTCTCGACGGGCGCATTCCCGATACCCGCCAGCTGATCCGACAGCTGAACCAGGTGCTGGCGGTCGCAGACCGCCGCAAGCAGGAGTTCATCGCAGCGCTCACCAAGATCGACTCGCTTGCCGCGAAGCTGCGGAAGGAGCGCGAGATGGTGGCCGATGCGCTCGACGCTGTCGCTCCCGGGCTGAAGGCACTCGAGACCGAGCGCAAGCAGCTGGTGCACGCGATCGATGCGGTCGGTCACTTGAGCAAGGTCGGCAACGAGGTGATCACGCGCAGTCGCGACTCGCTCGAGGCCAATCTCGAGTCGATGCGCCCGATCCTGAACGAGCTCGCGAAGGCGGGCGACAGCATTCCCGAGGCGTTGAAGTACCTCATCACCGTGCCGTTCCCGGTAGGTACCTCAGAGAACGCGTTCCGTGGCGACTACGTGAACCTCTTCGCCACCATCGACGTCTCGGTGCCGTCCCTCACCGCAGCGTTCCTCGGCGACCTGCCCGGGACCGGCGTCTCCTCGGGGTCTGGTGCATCCGGCGTTACCGCCGACGACATCCTGGGAAACCTGCCCGGCGCTGCCGACGGCGGGGCCGGTGAAGGTCTCGTCCAGAAGTCGCCGAGCAACCAGGACACGGGCCAGCCGGGTGACGATGACTCGTCGAGCCCGTCCTCGGCACCCGACTGCGGAACCCTCCGTGATCTGATCGGGGGCTGCTGATGTTGTCCCGGCTGGTCAGGAAGCAGCTGATCGCCTTCACCGTCATTGGTGTGCTGGCGACGGTCTTCGCGGCGATCCGCTACGTCGATCTACCTCAGGTCCTCGGAGCGGGCCACTACACGGTCACGGCGCGCTTCGCCGACATCAGCGGCCTCTACCCCCGGGCGATCGTCACCTACCGAGGCGCAGACATCGGGCTCGTGCGCTCGATCCGTCTCACGCCCGGCGGGACCGAAGTCGACCTGAGCCTGCGTACGACGTCGAAGATCCCGCGCGATGTCGTCGCCAGCATCCACAGCACGTCCGCCATCGGTGAGCAGTACGTCGACCTGGTGCCGCGCGCCGACGGCGGTCCCTACCTGGCCGATGGGTCGGTGATCACTGTGGCCGACACCCGCGAGATGCCGCAGATCGGCCCGGTTCTCACCAGTCTCAACCGCACGCTGGCCTCGGTGCCGAACGACCGCCTCACCCGTGTGCTCGACCAGTCAAACACGGGTCTTGGTGGGGCTGGTCCTGATATCGGTCAGCTCCTGGGTGATGCCAACGCGATCGCCGAGGATGCCAATGCGTACGTCGACGAGACGACGTACTTGATCGAGGGCGTCTCGCCGTTCCTGGAGACGCAGACGGATCTGGCAGCCGAGGAGCGCGCTGCGCTCGCTTCGCTCTCGGCCACCACCCGGCAGCTCCAGGCCAGCGACCCGGATCTGCGCCGTCTGCTGACCACCGTGCCCGCGGCGGCCGGCACCGTCGATGACCTCGTTCGGGGGGTCACCCCGACGCTGCCGACTCTGCTGGCAAACCTCACAGCTCCAGCCGAGGTCCTCAACGTCTACCTCCCCAACCTCAAACAGACATTCATCGTCTACCCCGTGATGATGGCCGCCGTTCAAGGAGCGCTGCTGCCGCACACCGACACCGGCGCAGTCAAGCTCGACCTCCGCACCAACGTGAACAACCCGCCCTCGTGCACCGACGGCTTCATACCGAAGTCGGAGCGCCGTATCCCATCGGATCTCAGCAAGCGCTCCACACCGCTCGGGATGCACTGCATCGCCGACAACACGACCGAAGGCGTACGCGGAGCGCGGTTCTCGCCGTGTCCGAACGATCCGACCAAGCGTGCTGCGACGCCGGTGGGATGCGGGTTGCGCTTCGGTGCGGGCTCGCGTGCGGAGCGACCCGGCACCAAGGTCGATGCGTCGCCGGACCCGAGCGGTGTCGCCACCTATGACCCGATCACCGGGTATCTCCAGGCACCCCAAGGCGGCACGTATCGCGTCGGGGATGCCGTCTCGATCCCTCCAGGGGCTCCCTGGACACGTCTGTTGCTACCGGAGGAGAAATGACCACACTGACCGAGGCACTGGCCGTCCCACACCTCAAGAGGGTTCTCGCGGTACCAGGTCCGCCCTTCAGGATGCTCGCCTATCTCGGGCTCGTTGTCCTCGTGGTGCTGGCGTCGGTTCAGATCGTCGCCATCCACCGCCAAGGTGAGCGCACCGAGGCGCGGCGTGATGCGGTGGCGGTGGCACAGCGGAGCGTTTCCGCGTTGACCACCGTCAGCACCAAGAACCTCGACGACGACATCTCCCGGATGATGAAGGACGCCACGCCGGGGTTCCGCGGCCAGTTCGAGAAACAGGCGTCGGCATTCCGGGAAGGCGTACGCCAGGGCAAGGTGACCTCGAAAGGGTCGGTGAACGCGGCGGGGATCTCCTCGATCACCGAGAGGAAAGCCATCGTCATGGTCGCCGCTGACGGGACGGTATCGAACACCGTCTCGTCCGGGCCTCAAGAACGCAGCTATCGCCTGCGGGTGACGTTGAAGCGCACCGGCGAGCGCTGGCTGGTGAGCGGAATGGAGTTCGTCTCATGAGCAACCCACAGTCCTCGACCCCCGCAGGTCTCAGGCGCGTGTGGATCGCGATCGCCGTCCTCGCCATCGCCCTCGTAGCCCTCAACGTCGGCCTGCTGCGCGAACGCCAGTCCGGTGACCGTGTAGAGGAGGCACGTGCGGAGGCCGTCAAGAGTGCGAAGACCCTGGTACCAACCGTGCTTTCCTACGACTACCGCCGACTCGATGCCGACCTCGCCAAGGCGAAGGCATCCACCACCGGTCGGTTCGCAACCGAGTACGCCGGCGTGGTCGACGGCACGCTCCGCCAGTCCGCGGTCCAGGGCAAGGTCGTCTCGAAGGCCACTGTCACCGGCTCCTCTCTTGTCACCGCCACCGAGAACCGCGCCGTGGTGTTGCTCTTCGTTGCCCAGTCGACGACTCGATCCGGCTCGAAGGTGCCGACGATCAGCACCAGCAGAGTCGAGGCCAGCCTCGCACTGAGCGACGGACAGTGGCTTGTCGCCGGGATCACCACCGTCTGAGGTGGTCCCGGAGGGACGCTGCGCCAAGTCGATGCTGTCTACGCCGCAGGCGTGGCTCACCGGAGCGTGAGAGGTGCGGTATTATGAACTTGAGGTCAGGTTCGACCGCCGTTCTCATTGACATCCGGATCTGTTGTCGCGCGTCGAGACAAGAAGAGGAAGCTGATGTTCCGCACCCGATTCACCGAACTGTTCGGCGTTGAGCACCCCGTGGTCTGTGGTGGGATGACGGGGTTGGGCACCGCGCCGCTCATCTCTGCGGTCGCCAATGCCGGCGCGTTGGGCTTCCTTACCGCGCTCACGCAACCCACGCCGGAGGCCCTTGTCGAAGAGATACGCAGAACCCGGGAGCTGACCGACAGGACGTTCGGGGTCAATCTCACTATCCTGCCGACCATCAAGCCTGTTCCCTATGACGAGTTCCGAGCAGCGATCATTGAAGCGGGCATTACCGTCGTGGAGACCGCCGGATCGAGCCCCGCCCCGCATCTGCCGGATTTCCATGCGGCTGGAGTCAAGGTCATCCACAAGGCGACGTCAGTGCGCCACGCGCTCTCGGCGGAAAGAAAGGGCGTCGACGCCGTCAGCATCGATGGCTTTGAGTGCGCTGGCCATCCAGGCGAGGACGATGTGCCGGGCCTCGTGCTCATCCCCGCGGCGGTGCGCGAACTCTCGGTCCCAATCATCGCCAGTGGCGGCATCGCCACGGGCGAAGGACTCGCCGCCGCGCTTACCCTTGGCGCTGACGCCGTCAACATGGGGACCCGATTCATGGCGACAGACGAAGCCCCTATCCATCCCAACGTCAAGGATCAGATCGTCGCGAACACGGAGCGGGACACAATCGTGGTGTTTCGTGAGTTCAAGAACAGTGCACGGGTGGCGAAGAACTCCATATCTGAGCAAATCGCGGAGATCGGCAGCCGGCCAGGTGCAAGTTTCATTGATGTCGCAGCTCTCGCCTCAGGTGTCCGTGGCAGGTCCCAAGTGCTGGATCAGGGGGAGATGGAGGGCGGCATGTGGTGGGCTGGCCAGACGCAGGGGCTCATTCACGAAGTCGCCTCCGTGAATGCGGTCGTCTCGACGATCATCGCCGATGCTGCGGCGGCTGTCGGCCGGGTGTCGAACCTCCTCGGGCGGCGCTCGACCCAGGGGAGCCTGAGCCTGTCATGAATGTCGCCGGCAAGGTCGCCGTCATCACGGGCGCTGGCAGGGGTATCGGGGCCGCCCTTGCCGCCGGGCTCGCTGAGCATGGTGCTCGTGTCGTGGTTGCGGATCTCGATCCCGAAACCACCGGCCAGGTCGCCGCAGCGGTGGGCGGAGTCGCCGTGGTTGGGGATGCGTCCCAGACCTCAGTGCTGGAAGAGATGGTTGCTGTCGCCGAGAGCAACTTCGGGCCGGTGGACCTCTTCTTCGCCAACGCCGGGATCGCAGGGGAGGCCGGCATCGGCGAGAGTGACGACGAGTGGCGGCGCATCCTTGACATCTGGCCCGGCTCATCAGAACCCTGTCTACCCCGAGGCGGGCGCTGGTGCGACGGCGCGCCCTGCCTGGGCGGTCGCCGACGATCGCGCCCTGTAGGGCAAACTAGAGGCACTGACCTGCAGGAAGCCAGGGATGCGACCTGGCCGCTGCGAAAAGGAGAAGGACTTCGGTGACCGAAGACACTGTTCGCAAGGCGCCGGTGACGGGTCGCGGGATCCGTACGCGCCAAGCCCTGGTTGCCGCTGCACGCGTCGTCTTCGAGCGCGACGGCTATCTCGACGCCCGGCTGACCGACATCACCTCCGAGGCCAAGTGCTCCACCGGCACCTTTTACACCTACTTCAACGACAAAGAAGAGATCTTCGCTGCCGTCATGGAGGAGACGAAGAACGAGATGCTCCATCCGGGGATGGAGCACGTCGATGGGGTCGATGATCCGGCCGCGATCATCGAGGCGAGCAATCGTGCCTATCTCGAGAGTTACCGTCGCAATGCGAACCTTATGAGGCTGCTCGAGCAGGTCGCGAACATCGATCCCAAAGTGCGGGAACTGCGACACGTCCGCGCCTGGGGGTTCGTCGAACGCAACGCCCGCGGGATTCAAGACCTCCAGGAACGAGGCCTCGCCGATCCCGACGTCGACCCCGTGTTGGCCTCTCGTGCGCTTTCGAGCATGATCAGCCGATTCGCGTTCGCTGCCTTCGTGCTCAACGACGGCGGCGACTTCGACGAACTCGTATACACGGCGACCCGGCTGTGGTGCAACGCGTTGCGTATCGAACACAATCTCACCAAGCCGTGAGTCATCGACGACTGACAACTGCCTGACGCGGGAGTCCTGAGCACCGCTCGGTGTCGTCTCAGCGACTGCTCTCGCATGGAACGCACGGTTGTGGCGGCCCGCCGCTCTTCTGGCTGCATGCACAGCCGGGGGCGCGTTTGCGCGGCCTCGCGAACCCCGAGGTCGTCGCGCGCACGCGTCGTCGCCTCCCCGCGTGGTGAGTCAATTGGCACCGCTCGCGCAAGTCAGGGATGTGCTATTCTCTTAATATGAGGATGAGTTCAAGTTCAGATTTGAATCCTTGCTCTCTCGCAAGCCACGGGTCGACGGTCTCGCCGGAGCGGTCTTCGCGATGTGTGCGGGAGCTGGCTGGTGGCTGACGAGGGTCGCCGCGCTGTCAGCGGCGAGGTTCTCACCGGGATCACCGACGGCGTTGGCACCATCACGCTCAATCGTCCCGACCGCCGCAATGCACTCTCGGGCGGGATGATCGAAGCGCTCGCCGCGGCGATGGCCGAGATGGAGGCATCGCGCGAGGTGGGGGCGATCGTCATCACAGGCGCAGGCCGGGCATTCTGCTCCGGCGGGGACGTCCAGGACTTTTACGAGCAGGGTGGTGAAGGGGCCGGCTCCGCCGAGGTCGACCTGGCAGCCGTCGAGAGGCAGCGTCGCCACCAAGAGGAGACGGTCGGCCGAATCTACCGATGCCGGAAGCCTGTGCTCGCCTCCATCCCTGGGGCAGCGGCCGGTGCCGGCATCGGCCTCGCACTCGCCGCGGACCTGCGCATCGGTTCGCCGCGGACGGTGTTCGCGACCGCCTTCGAAGCCGTCGGCCTGGCCGGCGACTTCGGCGTCGCGTGGCTGCTCGAGCGATTGGTCGGCCCCGCCAAGGCGCGCGAGCTTATGTTCCTCAACCCGCGAATCCGAGGAGAGGAATGCCTGGCCCTCGGCCTGGTCAATTGGATCGTCTCCGAGGCGGACCTCGAGCAGCGCACCCACGAGATCGCTGCGCAACTGGCCAACGGGCCCTCCCATGCGCTCGATGGGATGAAACAGAACCTACTGCGGGCGCCGCACGAGGATCTGACCGCCTCGATGTCGACTGAGGTCTTACTCCACAAGGCGACCGGCCTGACCGACGACCATGTGGTGGCGGTGGCGGCGTTCGTCGCCAAGGAGAAGCCCAGGTTCGCGTCGGGTTGGCATGCCGAGGACCCGTGACGGGTCAGCGACAGGTGGCTGCCATCGGGGCGCGTCGGGTTCGCCGCTCAGTTCGACCCGCGACTCCGACGTGTGCACGACGAGCCAAGACATCACAACTACCCCAATGATGAGACGAGGAACTGACATGGACTTCAAGTTTTCGGACCGCTGCAAGGAGTATCAGGAGAAGCTGCTCACCTTCATGGACGAGCACATCTACCCTTCTGAAGGGATCTACGCCGCACAGATGGCGGAGTCCGGCAATCCCAACTTCCATCCTCCGGTCCTCGAGGAGCTCAAGACCGAGGCGCGTAAGCGCGGCCTGTGGAACCTCTTCCACCCTCACGAGGACTCGGCATGGGGATCACCGGGCTTTAGCAACCTCGATTACGCACCGCTCGCCGAGATCATGGGCCGCAGCCCACTGCTTGCGCCTGAGGCGACCAACTGCAACGCGCCGGACACCGGCAACATGGAGGTCCTCCAGCTCTTCGGCACCGATGAGCACAAGGAGAAGTGGCTCAAGCCACTCCTCGCTGGCGAGATCGCCTCGGCCTTCTGTATGACCGAGCCCGATGTGGCGAGCTCGGACGCCACCAATGTCGAACTCTCGATGGTGCGCGACGGAGACGAGTACGTCCTCAACGGGCGCAAGTGGTTCGCCTCGAACGCGCTCCACGCTAATTGCAAGGTCCTCATCGTCATGGGCAAGACCGACGTCGAGGCGGAGGTGCACCGGCAGCAGTCGATGATGGTCGTCCCGGTTGACACGCCGGGGGTCACGATCCTCCGCGGGCTGCCGGTCTTCGGCTACCTGGATCGTGAGGGACATGCCGAGATCCTCTTCGAGGACGTCCGGGTCCCTGTCACCGCTCTGCTGGCGGGCGAGGGTGACGGCTTCATGATCGGTCAGGCGCGCCTCGGTCCCGGACGGATTCACCACTGCATGCGCTCCATCGGCATGGCCGAGCGCGCGCTGGACCTGATGATCCAGCGCGCCCAGACCCGAGTGACCTTCGGTGAGCCAATCGCCAACCGCTCGAACATCCAGGACTGGATCGCTGAGGCTCGGATCGAGATCGAGATGGTCCGCCTTCTGACCCTCAAGACGGCATGGCTCATGGACACTGTGGGCAACCGGAAGGCACGTACCGAGATCGCCGCGATCAAGGTCGCCGGTCCCCAGATGGCGCTGAAGATCATCGACCGCGCTATCCAGGTCCACGGCGGCGGCGGGGTGACTGACGACTTCCCGCTGGCCAGCTTCTGGGCCCATCAGCGGACGCTCCGGCTAGCGGACGGCCCCGACGAGGTGCACAAGCGGACCATCGCCCGGGTCGAGCTCAGGCGGATGCGAGACGTGCTCGCTGCAAGCTGAGCACGTCGTGGACGGCGCCGCTGCGCTGTGGACCATCGCAGTAGAGGAGGGAACGGGAATGGGATTGGATGAATGGCTGGTATCGACAAGCACGGAGCTGGTATTCCCTCTCGACCGACACCTCGCTCACCTTGGTCCACGGGGTCTACCCGTCCGCAACGTCATCCTCGACCCAGTCACCGCTGGAGTACGTGCCACGCTCGACTGGGAGCTGTCGACCATGGGTGATCCCTTGGCCGATCTGGGCTCCACGCTGGCGTACTGGCCGGAGCCGTCAGACCCACCCAGCGGCCTGTTCGAGGCATCCAAGCTAGAGGGATTCGTGTCCAGACGGAAGATCGCCGAGACCTACGCAGCCGAGTACGGTCGCGAGCTCGGCGCATTGACCTTTTGGGAGGTACTGGGGATGTGGAAGATCGCGATCATCGCTGAGGGAGTACGCCGGCGAGCACTGGATGAGCTCGCCAACGAGGCCGAGGACGGCGCCCCGACTGTTGAGCTGATCGACGCCATGGTTGCGAGGGCTCTGCTGCGCGCCGGCATCACGTGACCGCCGAAACGGCCACCGGCGAACCTGCGCGTCCGAGTGGATCTGGTGCGATCGTCTTGGTCCTGGCTCTCTGCGGCACGGCGGTGTCGCTGATGCAGACGGTCGTCGTCCCGCTGTTGCCGGACTTCCCCAGGCTGCTGGGCACGAGCGCTGACAACGCCTCCTGGCTGGTGACGGTCACGCTTCTCACCAGTGCGGTCGCTACGCCGATCCTGTCCCGCCTTGCCGACATGCATGGCAAGCGTCGGATGATCGTGGTCTCACTGGTCACTCTGCTCTGCGGCTCGTTGCTCGGTGCTACCAGTGATTCGCTCGCGCTACTCATCGTCGCGCGGCTTCTTCAGGGGTTCGCTCCGGCGCTGATCCCGATCGGCATCTCCACGATGCGCGATGAGTTGCCCCCGGACAAGATCGGCGGTGCAGTCGCACTGATGAGTGCGACTCTAGGCATCGGCGGCGCGGTCGGGCTGCCGCTCTCGGGCGTGATCTACGAAGCGTTTGGCTGGCAGGCGGTGTTTTGGGCCAGCGTGGTCATGTCTGTGGGCATGCTTGCCTTGGTCCTCTTCGTGGTGCCCGAGTCAGGGGTGAGCAAGCCTGGGCGTTTCGACTGGCTGGGAGCGGTCCTGATCTCCATTGCGTTGACGGCCCTGTTGCTCGGCATCTCCAAGAGTGGCACCTGGGGCTGGACGTCGCAGTGGACCTTGCTGTCCTTCACGGTGGCAGCGCTGTCCTTTGCCCTCTGGGCTCCGTGGGAACTGCGCACCGGCGAGCCGCTCGTGGACCTGCGCACCTCAGCTCGTCGCCCCGTGCTGCTCACCAACGTCGCCTCGCTGGTGGCCGGTTTCGTCATGTTCAACTATTTGCTGGTCGCCACCCAGCAGATGCAGATCCCGGTCGAGACCGGCGTCGGGTTCGGCCTCGGGGTGACCGAGGCAGGGATGGCGATGTTGCCTGGCGGTGTGTTGATGGTCCTGATGGCGCCGGTGTCCTCATACATCACTCGACGGTTCGGGGCACGCATCACTCTGACCGGGGGCCTGGCCGTCACGGGCCTCGGATACGTCGTCCGCGTGCTGCTCGATGGTTCCCTCATCGAGCTCATGGTCGGCATTTCGATCGTCCCGGTCGGGATCGCGATGAGCTTTGCGGCGATGCCTGTGATCATCATGCAGTCGGTGCCGATCGATGAGACGGCCGCGGCCAACGGGCTCAACACGGTGGTCCGCTCGATCGGTACATCCACGTGTTCGGCGACGATCGCCGCGGTGCTGACGGTTGGGGCGGTCGGCGGCGGCAGTTACCCCTCCGAATCGGCGTTGCATGCGATGAGCTGGCTCGCTGCAATTGCCGCATTCTTCGGTGCCGCTGTCGGGTTCCTCATCCCGGCTCGGACCGTGGCCGTCGTGGCGGCTCGGGCCGCCGGACCTGACCAAGGACCGCTGGTCGCGCGCGGTGATGCGGTGCGGTCTGCTGACGTCGGCGCAGAGGTTGTCGCACGCGGCCGGACGCAGCGCGCAGACGGCGTCCGGCGCGACTAGCGGTCGCCCCGTGGTCGACGGTAGGGGCCGACAGGGGACACCCTTGACGGACCAGTGGTCACGTTGCGCCGTGGAGCGTCGCTTGGATGATCCGTTCTACGGAAACGTTCGCGGCTTCGTCGGCCAAGACCTTTCGACCCTGATCGATGATCACTATGTCGTCCGCAATCCCGTTGAGAACCGCCTCGACCTGCTGCTCGACGAGCACGATCGCATATCCCTCTGCGCGAAGATCACGGACGATATCGAAGACCTCGTCGACGACGATCGGCGCGAGACCGGAGGACGGCTCGTCGAGGCATAGAACAGAGGGGCGGGACGACAGCGCCTGAGCGATCGTCAGCATCTGTTGCTGTCCACCGCTGAGCGATCCCGCCAAGGCGTCGGGCCGCTGACCCAGTGCGGGGAAGCGGTCGAACATCTCCGCCATGATGGCTTTGCTTTCCGTGGCCTTCGACCGACCGCTGAACTGGCCGAGCATCAGATTCGCCCGGACGGTCATGGCGCGGAAGATGCGCTTGCCCTCCGGGACCAGTGTCAACCCGTGTGATACGCGCTCGTGCGCGGGAAGTCGAGTGACGTCGGTCCCGGACAGGGTGATCGTCCCGGCTCGGACAGGCAGCAGGCCGGCGACCGCGTTGAGGAACGTCGACTTGCCCGCTCCGTTTCGGCCGACCAAGGCGGTGACCCGACCGGGCTTTGCTTGCAACGACATGTCCCACACGGCGATCATGTCGCCATATCCGGCTCGGAGGCCGTCGACAGTCATCAGGGCTTCAGACATGGTCACTCTCATCTGCTAGAGGCGCTCCGGCCGACTCGGCGGGAACGGAGACCGTCCGGTTCCCCAGGTACGACGCGATGACCTCGGGATCGTTGCGGATCTCGTCGGGAGTGCCCGACGAGATGACTTTGCCCAGACCCATGACGTGGACGGCGTCGGCGAAACCGAGGACGAATGGCACGTTGTGCTCCACCAGTACGACCGTCGCTCCGGCATCGCGGAAGCGGATCAGGAGCTCGGCGAGGTCTCGCAGGCCGGCGTCATCGAGACCTGCCGCAGGCTCGTCGAGCAGCACGACGCTCGGCTGTCCGGCGAACGCCCTCACGACCTCGAGCAGCCGACGGGTTCCGAGCGGTAACGACCGCGCCTCCTGATAGGCGTGGGGGAGGAGGCCCGCGAACGCGAGAGCCGCGAGTGCCTCCTGGGTGTCGGTGCGCCGTATCCGCCTGAAGCTCGGCAGTCGAAGCAGCGTCGCCAGGGGCCCAGCCCTGCGCATGTGAAGCCGTCCCGTCCTCACGACCTCGAGGGCCGTCAGCTCGTCCGGGATGAGCGGGGTCTGGAACGTTCGGCCGATGCCGATTCGAGCGGCGCGGTGCGGGCGCAGGCCCTGGATCTCCGCGTCCCCGACGAGGATTCTTCCGCTGTCGGCGCGCACGAAGCAGGACACGGTGTTGAGCAAGGTGGACTTGCCGGCGCCGTTGGCGCCCAGGATCGCGGTGATCTGACCTGGCTCTGCCGACAGGTGAACCCCTTGCAATGCGCGAAGGCCGCCGAATGCCTTGGCGACGTCCTCGACGACCAGACGCTCGCCGGGAGTGCTCGTGGCCTCGTGATGCTCGTCCAGAGTCTCCCCGGGCTGTGTGAGCGCGGCGGGGAGCCACCGCAGGACACGGGTCATGACAGACCGGCCGAGGCCGGCGAGTCCCGCCCTCGCGACGACTCCCACCACGACGAGGAAGAGGCCGTAGATGAGGAGAGAGTACTCCTGAGCCGCCGACGCCTGGAGGGGGCCGAAGATCAGCAGGGACGACCCGATGACAGCACCGTAGATGCTCCGGGATCCGCCGACCACGGACGCAGCGAGGATCGCGATGGCGCTCGACAGCAGGAAGGTCTCGGGGTAGACGAAGCCGGACAGGTACGCCCACAGGACGCCGGCCACGCCGGCGGGGAGTCCGCCGACGACGTACGCGAAGATCCGCAGGCGATATACCGACAAGCCGAGCGACTCGGCCAGCAATGGGCTCTCGCGCAGGACGCTGAGCGCCTCACCGTGGTGGGACAGCACCAGGTTCCTGATGCAGACCGTCCCCACGAAGCACGTCGCGATGACGAAGATGAAGAAGCCTCTGTCGTCGAGCGGCTTGCCGAGCACGGTCGGGAAGATGATCCCGGACAGGCCGGTCTGTCCACCGGTGTACTCATCGAATATCGCGATGAGATCGGGGAGTACGAGAACGAGGAAGAACGACGTGAGCGCCAAGGTGTAGTGACTCAGTCGCAGTCCCGGTATACCCGACACGAGTCCGACGAGCGCCCCGGCCAGGATCGCCACCGCGCTGGCCAACAGCAGGTCCGTATGACCGTGTGTGTGCAGGATGGCTGCGGTGTAGGCGCCGGCCGCGAAGATCGCCACCTGACCGAAGGCGAGCTCACCTCCGAAGCCGAAGCTGAGGTTGAGTCCGAGGACGATCAACGTGTAGATCGCCACAAGCAGGATCTGCTGTTGATCCTGAACTGGGAAGATGCTGGGGCCGAGCAGCATGAACATAAGAGCGATGATCGGGGGGATGATCCACCCGTGCTTGAGAGCGGGTCGTGCAACGACCGCCGGGCTGGTTGATTCAGACACTTCGCAGACTCCTCGCGCCGAGAATTCCCGTCGGCCGCAGCAGCAGCATGATCAACAGGAAGGCCAACAGAATGATGAGCGGCAGGTCGTTGCCGAATTGATAGGTCGTCGCGAGCTGCAGAAGCCCGGTGGTGAAACCGCCGAGGATGCATCCGACATAGCTTCCGAATCCTCCGATGGCGAGGGCGGCGAAGGCTAGGACGATCAGGCTGTTGCCCATGCTGTGGACGATGCCGATCTTGGCCCCCACGAGCGGCCCGAGCGCACCGGCGAGTGCTCCTGCGGCGATGAAGGCGCCGGTGGTCACGCGTTCGACGTTGATGCCACGAAGGCGGGCAACGTCGCTGTCCATGGTCGCCGCGGAGCCGGCGAGGCCCCACCTCGTCCGCTGGATCATGACGAGCAGGACCGTGAGGCAGACGGCGAGTGCGATGAGAACCAGGTCGACTGGAAGCACGCGTCCACCCAGGAGGTCGATGGCTTGCCCGGACTCCATGAACGTGAACTTGTAGGGGTCGGTGCTCCAGAAGACGATCACGATTCCCTCTAGCACGACCGCGAAACCGATCGTCGTGACCAGGACCGCGTGCCCTCGGCTGCCACCCAGGGTACGGATCGCCAGGCGTTCCTCGAGATATCCGATGAGTCCGCCGATGACGGCGCACCCGGGCAGGACGAGGGGCAACGGCACACCCCAACCGTCCTGCAGTGCATAACCCACGAAGGCGCCCACCATGAGGAAGTGGGGCTGGGCGAAGTTGAAGATTCCGGTGTTCGAATAGGTGATGTTCAGACATAGCGCCACGAGGGCGTAGACAGCCCCCAGCGATAGCCCGGCCCAGACGATGGTCATGCTGACTCCGATGAAAGGTCTCGTGAATGCGGAAGGCGTCGCATGGCCGGCACCGGGACGTGCCCGGTGCCGGCCATGCGTCAACTGCCCTCGGGCAGGAAGAGGCCCGAGGTCGGGTCGTAGCCCGGGTAGCCAAGCTTCGCGACCGCGAAGTCCTTCTCGGGGTCCCAGACGGGCTGGTGACGATCGGCGGAGAAGCCGGGGTTGGTGGTGAGGAACCAGCCCGGGATGTCCTCAGCGGTCTCGAACGACTCGATGGCCTTGGCAACCTTCGTGCTGTCGAGGGAGCCGGCCTCCTCGGCGCCGGCTCGCAGCGCGAGGACAGCGCTGTAGTTGAGTGCGGACACGAACAGCGGGTAGTTCTTCGTCGCGGACTCTGCGTCGACAGCCGTCTGGAACGTCTTGAAGTCGTCGGTCTGCTGCAGGTCGGACCCCCTGACGCTGATCGCGGCCGATTGGACGAAGTTGCCGCGGATCTGCTCCTCGGTGCCCTTCTCGATGCCGTTCGCGGCGTTGGTCTGCCCAAAGTACGTCTCGACGTCCCAGCCGAGCTTGCTCTTGCTGTTCAGGACGACGCCCAGGGTGGCAGGGCTCGTGAGGCCCTCGGCGATGAGAGCTCCAGGGTTGTCGCGCTTGAGCCGCGAGAGCTCCGAGGTGGCGTCCACGGCCTCGGCGTCGATCTTCTCGAACGCGATCTCGACCCCGTACTCCTTCGCCTGGCGAGCCATCGCGTCGGCAGCGATGGTGCCGGACTCCTCGGCCGAGACGATCGCTCCGACCTTCGTGACGCCCTGCTCGCTGAGGCGCTTGATGATGGGTTCTTCGTAGTCGTCGGCCGGCGCCAGCAAGCCGAAGCCGTACGGGAACTTCTTCGGGTCGTTCGCCAACGGAGAGCCCGAGTTGGTCATGGACAGCACCTTCTTCTGGGTCAGCAGCGGCATGAGCGGTACCGCGACGCGGCTGGTCGCTCCAGGGAGGACCAGGTCCGGCGGGTTGTCGGAGTTGAGGGCCTCCCGCAGGACCTGCTGGGCTGTCACCGGGTCAAAGCGATCGTCCTCGAACGTCACCTTGACGTCGCGATCAAGGATGCCGCCCTCCTTGTTGACGACCTTGACGGCCGCCTCGACGGCGTCCTTGGTGGTCTGTCCCAAGGTCGCTGCCGGTCCGCTCAACGGAGTGAGGACGAGGATGTCCACCGTGTCATCGCCGTTCGAGCCGGTTGACGCGCCACCGCATCCGGCGAGGACGAGGCTGCTGGCAACAGCGAAAACGACAAGCGCCGTGAAGCGCCTTCTCTTGGGCATGGGTGGCTCCTCCAATAGGTGGCTCGCTGAAAGACTCTTCGACGGAGCAGGCCTCGCGAGGCCAGGCCCCGAAGATGGGTTCGACGTGCAGTCCGCGCACCTGAGAGAGGCGGCCCGACTTAATTGAGACTGACGTCAGGTTCAGTTGTACAGTGATCGCCGTCACACTGTCAAGGAATCTGCAAATGCCTGACTCGCTGCCGTGTCGGAGTCGTGCTGAGCGTTGCTGGAGGCCCCTTGGGTTGAGGGTCGGCATCGCGGGGGTGGCGTCGCTCGAGTGAATCTATTGACTTCGCGCGAGGACAAGCCTCAGCAGCTGGGTGATCGCCAACGCGAACGAAGTCGTTCCGAGGGGGTGACCCGAGGTGCAATCAAGTGATGTGACGCTGGGGCTGGCGCTGGACTTTGCCCCGCCGACAGGGAAGAGCATCCGGGACGTGGCAGAGGGGCATCAGCCTGTCGTCGGCTTGGCCGAGTCGTCAGGATTCGACTCGTTGTGGGCGGGGGGTGTACTCGCAACGGTCTGACGCATGGGCCGCGCCGTCGGCTCTGAGCGTCCTGTCGTGGCTGGCGGCGCGGACGACGAGGGTCCGCCTGGGAACCGGGGTCCTGCTGGCGCCGGCGTGGCACCCGCTGCGGTTGGCGTACGAAGCGGCTGCGGTGGATCAGCTCAGCGGAGGTCGCTTGGTCGTGGGTGTCGGAGCCGGAACGCCTGCGTTGTCGGGCTGGTTCTCCAACGAGGCTCCGACGGGCCGGATCATGGACGAGCTCCACGACGCGGTGACCTCTGGTCGGCGGATTGGCGGAGGCGGCTGCGCGGCGCGCAGCTGCGCACGACGGCTGGTACGTCGCGACCAACCACCTGCTGAGCGCGCATCTTCGGCCAGCCATCGACAGGTATCGCCCGCTCGGGGATGTCTGTGAGGATCCACGGCCAGAAGTGGTCGCTGTGAATCGGATGGCGTACGTGGCGCCGTCGGCTGAGGTCGCGCAGCGGGAGGGCAGATGCTACGCCCGACAGCTGATGAGCCGGTACGCGGATTACGGTGCCCTCGTGGGCCCGGACAATAAGTCCGCCGCCATGGAATCGGGGGACATCGACCGGCTCGTCGACGAGCTGGCGATCATCGGCTCACCCGACCAGGTGCAAGAAAGCTCGAGGTGTATCGGGCGGCTGGCGTGACACATGTTCAGCTGAGGGTCGCCTTCAGCCAGATCCCCGTCGACGTCGTCATGCGCAGTGTCGAACTACTCGCAATTCTGCTACCCCAGGCTGCGCGCAGCGCTGGCCTGAAGAGGGTCCCGGAGCATTTCGTGCCGTGCCCGCGACAAAGATGGAGGAACGTTGAACACCAGACGGGATTCATCCGTCGAGCGGCAGAGCCCCCGCCGATGGTTCGAGCAGAAGCCCGATGCGCCGGCTCAGATCATGGCGGGGTCCGGGAACGCGTTGACCTACGCGGAGTTCGACGGTTATTCGCAGCGCCTCGCCCAGTACTTCAGATCCTTGGGCTTGACGACCGGAGCTCACATCGCGTACGCCACCGGCAATCACGAGCTCACGCTCAGTGCGTACTGGGCGGCGCAGCGTACCGGCCTGTTTTGGACACCGCTGAACACCAGGTGGACCGCAGCAGAGATCGCCTACATCCTGAACGACAGCCAGGCGCAAGCCGTGATCGTCAACCGTGACGCCGAAGGAACTGTGACGGAGGCACTCGCCGATGTGGACCACGACGTGTGGTGCTATCGCTCGACGAGGGCACCGCGGACGCCAGCGCGGCTGCGCTCCCGGCGGTCTTGGCCGACGTCGAACCCATCCATGCAGGTGCCGAGATGGAGGGAGTCGACATGCTCTACTCCTCGGGCACGACGGGCCGTCCCAAGGGCGTCATTCCAGATCAGCCGGGAAGGCCGTTCGGAGCCCCTAGCCGGGCGGCGGACGACATGAGGGCGATCTACGGCATCGGCGAGTCGACAGTGCATCTGGTCGCTACGCCGTTCTACCGCATCGTTGCCCTTGCCACGGCGATGATGACCCAACGTTGCGGCGGCACAGTGGTGGTGATGGACAGGTTCGACCCACAAGGGTTCCTGACGTGCGTACAGGACTTCGACGTAACGCACTCGAACGTCGTTCCGACGATCCTCTCCCGCCTCCTCGAGCATCGGGACTCGACCGGTGATTCCTACGATCTCTCATCCCTTCGGTTCCTGGGGCATGGCGGTGCACCTGTCCGCCTAGCATCAAGGAACAGGCGTTGGAGTGGTTCGGACTCATCGTCTACGACTGTTGGGGCGCCACGGAGCGTCCGGGGCTCAGCTTCCTCACGCCTGTGGGATGGAATGATCGCCCGATCTCCGCAGGGTTGGTGCTCCGTGGGAGATCTCGGTGACCTGGATGAAGAGGGCTACTTGTACCTGACCGACAGGGCTGCCTTCATCATCATCACCGGAGGCGAGAACATGTACCCGGTCGAGGTCGAGAACGCGCTCATCGCCCACCCCGACATCCGTGACGCCGCGGTCGTCGGTCACGAGGACCCGGATCTGGGCCAGCGGGTCGTGGCCTTCGTCGAACCGATACGTCCGGTCGAGAACGAGGTGGCGTGGGTGGAGTCCGTGAACAGGCGCCTGAGGGAGCACTTGGCCGGATACAAGTGTCCCCGTGAAATTCGGCTCGTAGACCAGTTGCCGCGCACGCCCACGGGCAAGGTGATGAAACGCGATCTCCTGTGAAGCCGACCAGCTTCCGCGTGTCTCTTCGGGAGAGCTCGCTGACGTCTGCTGGGCGGGGTCGTGTCAATTCTGTACTGGTCCTGGGCGAGTTCGACCTACGTGACGGGCGTCGCATCTTCGTACGTTGGGTGACCGGCAACACAAGTCCAACTCAGGAGGTTCGTACGTCGTGGACGTTGACAAGCGATCACCAGTAGCCACGCCACCGATCCGCGCCACGTCCTTTGGACGCAGGGTGAGAACAAGCGCGATTTCTTCATCTTCGTGATCGCTGCCGTGAAAGTTCGGTTCGTGGTGCTGGACTTCATGGAGCTGCGGTTGCGCCGCTGGGGGTACGGATCGGGCCGAGGTGTGGATCGTGTTGGTGACGTGCCTGATCGTCGGTTCTGATTCGCCACTCCGGCAGCCTGGGCTAGCAACCTGCAACCCCGGTCGGTGTTTCTGAAGCCGACGATCGGTTTGCTCAAACCGGAGCGAGGTAAAAGTACTGGCCGTCGGACTCGGCGTCGGCATGGCCATGCTCGTCGCGACGGTTGGCTGGCTCGCCTGGACGCAGCACGAGCAATCCGGCGTAGCGGAGGCGAGGGCTGGTGCGACCGAAGCGGCACGCCGTGGTCTCGTTGCCGCGCTGTTCTACGGCTACGGCACGATCGAGGAAACGGTGACGGCGGCCAGCCGTGGGCTAGCGGCAAATCCCGCAGCGACTACAGGACGCTCATGAGGGAGATGGTGGTGCCCTCGGCCAAGTCGCAGAAGCTTGTGACCAAGGCGTCCGCTGTCGAGGTCTTGGCCTTCGTCGATCAGACCACCGGCGGCAAGGGCTCGCGCTCGCCACCGCTGGGCGGCAGCCGGGTTCTCATGCGCGTGTCCAATGGATGATCGATGGCTGATTTCGAACCTTAAACCCCTGTGAGCGCCTGGTCTGCCACTTCAGTGAGCCGCGTTGTCGACGCGGTAACGCCCAGGTAACGTGTCCGGCACCAGGTGGTTGCCCAGACTGTGCGAGTGGAGTGCGTCATGGCAGTACGGTCGGGGAATAGCCCGTCCGGTGTTCCAGCGGAGCTGACCAGTTTCGTCGGCCGCCGGAAGGAGGCTGCTGAGGTACGGACACTCCTATCGACTGCGCGGCTGGTGACTCTCGCCGGCGTAGGCGGCGTCGGGAAGACGCGGCTGGCGCTGCGGGTGGCAAGCGACGTCCGCCGAGCCTTCCCCGACGGGGTCTGCTTGGTCGAACTGGCAGCCTTGAAGGATGCGGCTCTGTTGCCACACACCGTGGTGAACGCCCTCGAGTTGCAGGAGCAGTCCACAAGGCCTCCCACAACCGTCCTGTCGGACCATCTACGCGGTCGTCAGATGCTCCTGATCATCGACAATTGTGAGCACTTGCTGCAGGCTGTCGCTGACCTCGCTGAGCTTCTGCTCAAGATGGCACCGGAACTGAAGATCCTCGCTACCAGTCGGCAAGCCCTCCGGATCACCGGCGAGCACATCTATCTCGTCCCACCCCTCCCAGTCCCAGACCCGAGAGCTCCGCATACACCTGGCACGGCTACCGGCTTTCCGGCAGTTTCTCTGTTCGCCGACCGAGCCTCGTCGGCAGTGCCCGGTTTCACCCTCAGTCCTGCCAACGAAGCGGCAGTCATTCGCCTCTGTCACAGGCTGGAAGGCATCCCGCTCGCGATTGAGCTGGCCGCCGTCCGGCTACGCGTGCTGGATGTCTCGGACCTTGCAGATCGGCTCGACAGCAGGTTCGAGTTACTTCTTGCGGGGAGCAGGAGTGCTCCGAAACGGCACCAGACCTTAAAGGCACTAACCGACTGGAGCTACGACCTCTGTACCGTGCGCGAGCAGGAATTGTGGGCGCGTGCCGCGGTCTTCGCAAACGGATTCGAACTCAGTGCCCTCGAAGCCGTCTGTGCAGACGAACAAATTCCCACCGAGACCATTCTCGACACGCTTTCCGGGTTGACCGAAAAGTCGATCTTCGTGCGCGAGGAGCATGGGGGACGCATCCGTTTCCGCATGCTCGAGACCATTCGAGAGTACGGGCAGGATCGGCTACGTGAGAGCGGATCGGAACCGGTGTTTCGCCGCCGCCATAGGAACTGGTGCCTCCAACTTGTGGAGCAAGCTGCCACCGAATGGTTCGGCCCACTACAGGAGGACTGGGCGAGTGTTCTTCAGCACGAGCACGCGAACCTGCGTGGTGCACTCGAATACTCCCTCACGGAGCCAGGCGAGATCGGCGTCGCCCTTCGCATGGCTGGCCTTCCTGGGTTCATGTGGCTCGCGCTCGGATTCATGACTGAGGGTCGCCACTGGATCGAACGGGCCCTTCAAGCAGACAAGACGCCCAGCCACGAGCGTGCCTGGGCCTTAGCGACCTGCGGCTACATCGCAACCCTCCAAGGGGATACGGAAGCCCAAGCGGCGCTTCTTGGGGAAGCCCATCGGCTTGCCGTCGAACTCGACGACGACGCCGCTCGCGCCTACGCGACGCACTTGCTCGGAATGCAGGGCAACTTCAGTGGCGATCTCGCAGCCGGAATTCCGCTATTCCTCGAAGCTCTGGAACGCTACGCCGCCGTCGATGTGCCCCAGGACTACCCCAATTCACTTCGCATTCCATTGGCCATTACGTACCTGCTGCTGGGCGAGTTGGACAAGGGCTCGGCCGTGGTCGACGAACTCGATCGGCTGTGCGACGAAGCCGGCGAGCGCTGGCTCCTCTCGTATGCGAAATGTGTCCGTGCCTTCCACGACTTGCTGACTGGCCGCCTAACGGAAGCAGAGACACTTCTGCTTGATGCACTGAGAATCCGGCGGCCCTTCCATGACAACTTTTGGCGTGCGATGGCTTTGGACTTCCTTGGTTGGGTCACCGTTGCGAAGGGCGATTACAAACGCGCGGCAGTGATTCTGGGCTGCGCCGACACCCTCTGGCAGACGATCGGTGCGCCGCTATTCGGGTCAATCCAACTCCAGGCCTGCGGCCGACAATTCGAGGCTACCGTAAGAAAGGCCATCGGTGACGACGCGTTCGACAGTGCCTTCAAGCGCGGACAAGACCTAGACGGAAACACTGCGGTGGCATTCGCCTTGGGCGAACCCCTCCGCGAGCGGCAACGAGCCGGCGCCGGCCGGTCCGAAGCGACGCCAGAACCCAGCGAGCTTACCCGGCGCCAGCGTGAGGTTGCCGAACTGGTGGCGGACGGATTGACAAACGGTGGGATCGCCTCGCGGCTCTTCATTTCGCCGCGTACCGCCGAAGGACATGTGGAAAAGATCCTGGCCAAGTTGGGCTTCACCTCCCGTGCGCAGATCGTGAACTGGGTGGCAGCACAGCGATTCGCATCGGCCAACGACACCCGCTAACTGCTCGCGTTGCCAAGGGACATCTGGATCTCCCTGTAGGTGGGTCAGGTCAAGGGGATCACCCACGTCCAGCGGGCCTCGCTCAGGCGGAGTGAGGTGCCTTCAGTGGTGATGACGTGGGCGTGGTGCAGGAGCCGGTCGACGGCAGCAGTGGCCAGGGTCTTGGGCATGATGGTGTCGAACCCGGCGGGGTGCAGGTGGCTGGTGATGGCCAGGCTGCGGCGTTCGTAGGCGGCGTCGACGAGCCGGTAGAACGCCTCAGCAGCTGCTTGACTGCTGGGCAGGATGCCGATGTCGTCGACCACGATGAGTTCGGCCTGGGTGATCGTCGCGATGGTCTTGCTGATCGACCGGTCGGCGGCGGCCCTGCCCACGGTGGCGGTGAAGGATTCCAGGGTGAACCAGGACACCCGCATGCCAGCGTCGATGACGGCGTGGACGATGGCTTCGACGAAGTGGGTCTTCCCGGTGCCGGACGGGCCGGTGATCGCGAGGTTCTCAGCGCGGCCGATCCATTCCAGGATCGCCAGCGCGGACTGGGGCGGCGCAGGGATGCTGGGGTCGGCCTCGCGCCAAGAGGCGAACGTCTTCCCCACAGGCAGCCCTGCTTGCGCCGGTCGACGTGCATGGTCTCGTCGCGACCGCGGACCTCCTCGGCCAGCAGCGCCCGCAGGACCTCGGCGGGATCCCAGCGCTGTCCCTTAGCGGTCGCGATCACCTCCGGTGCGGCCGCTCGCAGGTAGGGAAGCAGCATCCGTTTGAGCAGGTCAGTGACATCCTTGAGCAGTGGCGGCGGTGTCGGCCCAGTCGGCCTTGCTGATCCGCGCCGACGCCTCTGAACCGCCCTCGGACTCAGGGTCGAAGGGGACGCAGGTGTGGACCTGGGTGCCGTAGTGCCGGCCGACCTCGACGACCTCGGGATCACGCACCGCCGCCCCAGCGACGTCGTCGATGCTGACGGTATTGGGGTTGTCGGTTAACAGGAACGACGGCACCCCACCCGCCATCCGCAGGTCCCTGGCCCGAGTCGAACCGCAGCCACAGCCGGGCTCGGCGATCCACGGCCGATACGCCCGCCGGTGCCCGCCCCGCCAGGCCCGCTTCGCCTCGGCCACCGCACGATGGGTGGTCCGCTCATCCCGGTGAGAAACCCGGCACGGCGAGCCGCTCATGGGCGTTGTCACTGCGGATCTTGCCGCCGCGCGGGGCCTCTACCCTCTCCTCGATCTTCGGCACGGACGGGTCCGTGATCCGCTCCCGCCGCGACGGGCCGGTCACCGGTTGCCCCTATCCCGTGCCGCGACATGGCGGCGCACTGTCTTCGGGTCCACACCCGCGAGCAGTGCTGCCGAGTGCGCGCTGCCCGTGGTGTCGAACGCTCCCAGAGGCTCCATGATCTCCCTTGTCAGACTTCTTCACGAGGGGCCGTTCCGACGGGAGCGACACGAAACCGCGTCGCTCCCACGACACCGCTGGCGACGGGCAGATCAGCTGTCCGTCAGCAGGGAAGTCCGTGTCCGCCTACAGGGATCTTGGCGTGTCCGCTGACACGCGCGACCGCCCGCTGAAATCGCACCGGCATCGGACGCGCGATGAGTGCACGGACCAAAGCCCGGGCCGCCGCACTCGTCCCGTCGTCGTTCTCGGCGGACCATCACCCGTTGCTCCGGCGCGACATCACCAGCACATGCGCCGCATCGCGGCCATGACGACGTTGGACCCTGAACAGGTACCTACACACGTATATACCCCCGTGTGCCGCAGCAAGCCCAGCAAGCACACTCAAGCCCAGAGTGCAATGTGGTCTTGCCCACTTATTCGCCCGTCAAATAGAAGGAGTTCCCGATGCCGCGGTGGCAGCTGTTTACGCCGAAGGACGCGTTCACACCCGTACATCGCGGACCGTGGATACGAGGTGGAATTCCACGTCGAGACCGCGCCGTTCGAGACCTGGAAGGTCGACGGCATGGCGCCGCCGCCCCCGGAGACGGTCGCCGAGCGGCACCGGTTCGAGGAGAACCTGAGCTTGCAGCACAGCGCCGAAGAACTGAGCAACGACTCGCAGGTGGCGACTGCTTGAAACGGGCACCGTCCTGCGCCGAGACCCTCAGGATCTGGCCCAGCACTTCCCAGGCTGTTTACTGAAATGGAGAAACCAATGCGTGAAAATATCGAGTTCGATGCTGAGGGAGTGACGCTGCGCGGCTGGTTCTACAAACCTGACGACGCGTCCGGCGAAGTGCCGTGCATCATCCTCACGCACGGATTTTCGTGTACAAAGGAGATGGGTCTCGAACCCTTCGCCGAGGTGTTCACCGCCGCGGGGTTCGCTTGCGTGGTCTATGACCACCGGGGGTTCGGTGCCTCGGACACTGCTCCGGGTAAGCCGCGGCAGGAGCTCGACCCGTGGGACCAGATCCACGACACCCAGCACGCGATCACCTACGCGCAGGGCAGGAATGACGTCGACGCCTCACGCATCGGGGTGTGGGGTTCCAGCTACTCGGGCGGCAACGCCTTCGTTGTCGCGGCGATCGACCGCCGCGTGAAGGCCGTATGCGGGCAGGTGCCTGGGGTCTCTATGCAGCGCACGTTCAAGACGGGCGTGCCCAAGGAGTTGTGGCAGACGGTATGGGACGCGCAGGCAGCCGATCGCCTCGCGCGAGCCCGCGGTGAGGCGCCCGCGATGATCCCGGTGGTCACCGCGGACCCCACGCAGCCGGCAGCCCTGCCGACGCCCGATGCCTACGAGTTCTTCTCCCCTTATGAGGGGACCGCGTGGCGCAACGAGGTGACGATGCGCTCGTTGGAGCAGGGCTACGAGCCAGGCGAGTTCCTTAAGTTCGTCGCTCCTACCCCGCTACTGATGGTGGTTGCCGAGGACGACACCATCGTGACGCCGGCCGAGTGGGCCAAGGAGGCGTTCGAGACCGCGGCCGAGCCCAAACGTCTCGTCTCGATCCCCGGCGGCCACTTCGACGCATACACCGGTCACCCCTTCGAGCTCTCGTCGGGCGCGGCACGCGACTGGTTCCTCGAGCACCTGACGCAGAAGGTCGCCCCAGCACCGGCCTGAGATCAGGGTCTACGACCGCGGCGGTCCTGGTCGCCAATCAGATTCAACACGTCTCATTCAATCCGGGCGTGGTCGTCAAAACTGTGAGCACTCGTTTCACAAATCAAAGGAGAAATAATCATGCCGTTCTGGAGAATCCACCACCCTGTTGGGGCCTACACCGATCAGGACAAGGAGGACTTCGCGAAGGCCATCACAGCTCGCTACGCGGCAGAAATGCCGGCGTTCTACTGCGACGTGTTCTTCTACGAGGTGGAGAAGAGGAACGCGTTCAGGGGTGGCGAGGCTGACGGCAACTTTGTTCGCATCCAGGTGGAACACATCGCACGAGCGATCGAAGGCAAGGTGATGCAGGAGTTCATCATGAACATGCTGACCGAGACCATCAGGCCTTGGCTCGACGGCCGGGGACACGTTTGGGAAATGAGCATCGGGGAGATGCCGGCCGAGCTGTGGACGGTCGACGGGTTCACCCCGCCGCCGTTCCGTTCACCGGCGGAGAAGCGGTGGATGAAGGACAACAAGCCATCCCCGTTCGACTGGACCGAAACGGTGGGTCTCAGCGGGGATGGCCAGATCGTGGGGCTGGTCGATCCCAGGGGCTGAATACCTAGCGACACGCAGCCTGACCAAACGCTCCGTATTCCCGCCCCGGGTCTCTGCTACCCAGAGGCCCGGGCCGTCGGGCCGTTCAACACGACACCATGCCGGCCGAGTTCGGATTCATGACGCGGGTCACGAGCGCTGGGACCTGGGTGGAACCGAGATCATTGAGCAATTCGCCGCCAAGCATTTCCGGGCGCGAACGTCATTGGTTGATTTTTGCGGTCAAACAGGTTCGACCCCACCTCCGGGGCTCCGCGGTGCCCGGTGCGACTTTCATCAGCAAACACCGTTGGAATTGAAATGGTAGGGATCGCTCTCTGCCGCAGCGAGCGATCACATGGAGAGGCAGAAACCACACATGCACGTACTCGAAGCCGCTGTCGATCCCGACGAGGCGTTCACCCAGGCGCTACAGGCCTCGACCCTGTGCGAGGCGTTCCAGATCACCGCCGCCGCGCGGGCCGACCAAGTCGCTGTGCGCACGGTCGACGGAGGCGTCTCCCTAACATTCGGTGCCCTCTCGGAGCGAGTCCGACGCCTGACGGCCGGCCTGGCAGCGCTGGGTGTTCGGCCCGGCGACACCGTCGCCATCATGCTCACGAATCGGCCAGAGTTTCACATCGTCGACCTGGCCGCCATGCACCTGGGCGCCCTACCGTTCTCCATCTACAACACCTCGGCACCCAACCAGATCGAATATCTCTTCAGCGACGCCGCGAACAGAATTGTGATCACCGAGCGAGCGTTCGTCGACCGCCTCGTGGCCGTGCGCGATGGCGGCATCCCGCTCGACATGATCGTGGTCGTCGACGGCGCACCGGAGGGGATGCTCAGCCTCGAGGATGTAGAAGCAGTAGCTGACCCCGACTTCGATTTCGACGCAACGTGGTCGGCGGTCAGTCCTGATGACGTCCTCACGCTCATCTACACCTCTGGAACCACGGGTCCACCCAAGGGTGTGGAACTCACTCACCACAACTTAATGAGTCAGATTCGCGCCCTGCAAGAAGCAATGCCCACCATGTCGGGCGGTCGCTTCATCTCCTTCCTGCCCTCCGCACACATCGGTGATCGGTGGGGTTCGCACTATTGCGCTCTGATGACCTGGGGATTCACTGTCACGACGTGTGCTGTCGGCGGCGAGGTGCTGGATGCCGTCGCGCAGGTGCGTCCGACGGTGTTCCATCCGGTGCCCCGTATCTGGGAGAAGGCCAAGGCCAAGTTGGAGGCGCAGCTCGAGGCCGACCCCAACTCGGCACGGCGCGCGCTGCTGCGCTGGGCCATCGACATCGGGATCAAGAAGGCGCAGGCCGGACGCGACAACCGTTCTCTCGGCAAGATCTTCGACATCCAGGCATCGGTCGCGGCCGCGCTCGTCGGTGACCGGTTCCGTCGAATGCTGGGCTTAGAGGAAATAGATTGGGTCCTCTCTGGATCGGCCCCGACTCCTCGCGACGTGTTCGATTTCTTCTCGGCAATCGGTGTTCCCATCTGCGAAGTGTGGGGCATGAGCGAAACGTCCCTTGCCATCACCATCAATCCGCGCGCCGCCATAAGGGAGGGAACGGTGGGGCTACCCTTGCCCGGTATCGAGGTGGCAGTCGCCGAGGACGGGGAGCTGCTCGTTCGTGGAGCGACGGTCATGCGTGGCTATCGCAATAAGCCTGACCAGACCGCCGAGGCGATTGATACGGACGGGTGGCTCCATTCCGGTGACATCGGGACGATCGACGAGGACGGCTACGTGCGGATCGTCGATCGCAAGAAGGAGATCATCATCAATGCGGCCGGCAAGAACATGTCCCCGGCGAATATCGAATCACGGTTGCGGTCGAGCAGCCCGCTGATCGGGCCGGTCGCCTGTATCGGTGACGGGCGGCTCTACAACGTCGCGTTGATCTCCCTCGACCCCGAGGCGGCTGCCGGGAGATCGGCAAGCGATCCGGCCGTCATCGCCGAGGTTGCAGCCGCGGTCGATCTCGCAAACTCGCAACTTTCCAGGGTGGAGCAGATCAAGAAGTTCAGGGTGGTCGAAGATTACTGGCTGCCCGGAGGCGACGAGCTCACGCCTACGATGAAGCTCAAACGCAGGATCGTCACGACAAAGTACGCCACTCAGATCGACGAACTGTACTCGACATGACGCGCCCGTCGACGAACGAGTCGTGCCGGCGGTGACTTCCAACCTGAGAAGGCCAGTTTCGTGCTGCCGCTCCACATGACGTCATTGAAGTCCCTGCTCATACGCTGGGAATAGATCCCTACCCCAAACCCGCAACCTGGAGGAATATCATGGATACAGACGCTAGATCGTCGGACGCAAAATCCGAATCGACGCCGGCCAAACCGAAGATCCGCGCAACGGTGTTCAACGGTCGGTGGCCGGAGATCCGGGCTCCCTATCCCGGAATAGAGACCGGGACTTTTCCGCCCTCCTCATCCACCATCGTGAGCGGCCAGACCGAGGCAGTTCTCATCGACGCCCAGTACCTCAAGGACGACGTTCGAGAGCTTGGTGATCTGATCGAGCGCACGGGAAAGACCCTCACCACGATCTACATCACGCATGCGCACCCTGATCACTACCTGGGCATTGGTCCGTTGAAGGAGCGGTTCCCCGAAGCGAAGTGCATTGCGCTGCCACATGTCGTCGAGGCGATGCCCGGGGCCATGGCCGAGTATGCCGAGCTATGGGAGATGATGTTCGGCGACACCAGCGTTCCCTACGGCGCGCTTCCCGACCCGTTCGAGGGCGACACGTTCTACGTCGACGGATCCCCGCTGAAGATCATCGAGGTCAAGCAGGCCGACGTCCATCCCACCACGATCGTGCACGTGCCCGATATCGACGTCGTGGTCGCCGGTGACGCGATCTACAACGAGATCCACCCGATGCTCGGCCTCTCCACACCGGAGGAATGGTCGGACTGGCTCGAGACCGTGGACCTCGTGGAGAGCCTGAACCCCCGCATGATCGTGGCCGGACACCGCAGGCCCGATGGCGACGACTACGCGGTCGACACCATGATCGCGCAAACCCGCGCTTACATCCAGCAGTTCGCAGCCGCGTTCGAGGTTGCGAAGGACGCCCAGGAGCTGACTGCCATCATGACGGAGAAGTTCCCTTACCACGGACAGGTTTGGACGCTGTCGTTCTCCGCCTTCGCTGCGTTCGCGGCGCGTGACGCGGAGTAGGTTTGAGGCAGTCCCCGTTTGGCGGAATATTCGGACGTCCCACTCGACGCCGCCGGTCGTGTGTCATTTCTGTACCGGTGTTCGGCGGGTTCGGCCTACGTGGCGGACTTCGCATCTTCGTACGTTGGGTGTGACCGGCAACACAAGTTCAACCCAGGAGGTAGTACGTCGTGGACGTTGAAAAGCGATCACCAGAAGCCACTCCACCGATCCGCGCCACGGCCTTCGTGGGCCGGTGGCCCAATGTCCCCGCGGGCGATTGGCCCGAGATGCCGACCGGTACTTTTTCGCCCACCAGCGCGACCCTCATCAGCGGTCCGACCGAGGCGGTTCTGATCGACGCTCTCTACCTCAAGGACGACGTCCGAGAGCTCGGGGACCTGATCGAACGCACAGGCAAGTCGTTGACGGCGATCTACATCACCCATGCGCACCCCGACCACTACGCCGGTTTCGGACCGCTCCTCGAGCGATTCCCAGGCGCAAAGTGCGTTGCAATGCCGCACGTGGTCGAGGCCATCAAGGAAGGGATGGACCTGCACACGCAGCAGTGGGCGATGCTCTTCGGCGACGCCTGCGTGACGCCGGGGCCGCTCCCGGACCCAATCGAAGGACGGACCCTGTTCGTCGACGGGTCACCGGTGAAGATCATCGAGGTGAAGCAGGCCGACATCCATCCCACCTCGATCGTGCACGTGCCCGATATCGACGTCGTGGTCGCCGGTGACTCCATCTACAACGAGATCCACCCGATGCTCGGCCTCTCCACACCGGAGGAATGGTCGGACTGGCTCGAGACCGTCGACCTTGTGGAGAGCCTGAACCCCCGCATGATCGTGGCCGGACACCGCAGGCCCGATGGCGACGACTACGCCGTTGAGACGATGATCGCGCAGACGCGTGCCTACATCCAGGACTTCGCAGCTGCCTATGAGGTCGCCAAGGACGTCGAGGAGCTGGTGACCATCATGACGGAGAAGTACCCCCACCACGGCAATCTCTGGAGCCTGCAGTTCTCCGCCGGGAGCGTACTCCAGTACCGCGAGACCGGCCAGACAGCAGCGGACATCGAGCCCGACGCAGGGTGAGGTCAAGCGTGATTTCTTCATCTTCGTGATCGCTGCCGTGAAGGTCCGGTTCGTCATGCTGGACCTTCACGGAGTTGCGGCATGCGCCGCAGCCGGTGCGGAGCGCGGCTGGGCGAGGATCTGCTGACCGAAGCCGTACGGGTCGCAGATTCCTGGACCCTGGGTCGGTCCTAGCCGCGGTAGTCCTGAGTCGCCAGATGGTGCGGCGCAACGGCACCCTGTCGCACCCTACTGACGCTCACCGGATCGATTCGCTTGCCATGTTCTGGAGCAGCGTCGGCGACGGCAAGGAAGGCGTGGCGGCCTTCTTGGAGAAGCGGAAGCCCGACTTCCAAGGGCAGGCGTCCGTGATGCCCGACTTCTACAACGACTGGGTGAGGAGCCAGGCCAGTCCTGGCTGAGCCTGTCTGCTCCAGCCACATCAACACCCAGGAACACGAGGAGAACCATGAGTAAGAGAACCCGAATGCCGCACTGGGCCACGCGACCGAGACGGCGTCTCGATCGACTCGCCGACGCCGCGCGCCGCCTCCACGATGCCGTCCTCGAGGCCGGCCCGGACATCACCTCGGCAACCACTTCCGGGCAGCTGCGTCGCTGCGCGTATGACGGCGTGGTCGAAGAGCCGGTCCTCGCCCAGTACCTCGCGATGGTGCGCCAACGCGCTTATCGCGTCACCGATGCGGACATCACCGCGCTGCGCGCGCACGGGCTGTCCGACGATGCGATCTTCGAACTCACGGTGGCCGCTGCGCTCGGTGAGGGCCAGCGGCGGTTGGCCGCCGGCTTGGCGCTTCTCGAGCCGGCAGCGGGTCAGCGATGAGGCTCTCCAGCTACGAGATCGGCCGCCGGCCCGCCCAGCGCGCGTTCCTGGCCGTCACCGGCCTGCTGGGGTCGCCGATCAACGACGTCGGCAAGGTCTCCATGCGCCGTGCGGAGTTCTTCGGCCGCCCGTTCATGGCTCTTGCCCAGCTCGCACTCCGAGGCCGTTCGGGCTGGAGCGTCGGGGAACGTGAGCTTTTCGCCGCGGTCGTGTCGCAGGCGAACTCGTGCGCTTTCTGTATCGGCACCCACGGTGCCATTGCCGGGTCGGCGCTCGGCATCGCTGTGGACGAATCATGGCGAGACGGCAGATTCGGAGCCCGTGCGATGGCCGCGGCAGAGTTCGTCGACGCACTGACAACGGATCCGGACCGCGTCGGGCCCGAGCTCGTGGCAGCGGCCCGAGCCGCAGGCGTCGATGACGCGGCCCTCGCTGAGGCGGTCTACGTGGCCTTCGCGTTCAACACCGTGAACCGGGTCGCTGACGCCCTGGGCTTCGAGCACCGCTCGTACCGCGAGCTTCGGCGAGACGCCCGCTTCCTGCGCATCAACGGGTACCGGATGCCGGGTTTCCTGCTGCGCTGAAGGCGCGGACACCGCGTTACGAGGATGGCGACCCCCGGAATACAGCATCCGGATTGTGGGATGAGCCACGCGCCTGCCGCCGTAGCCCGGCGAACATCACGCCGATGTTGGCGACCCTGTACCTATGTTCGGCAATTTTTGACGATTCGATCGGGAGGGCGATCCATAAAATTGCAACTATGACAGCAACACGCATGCTCCGTTTCCGTCAGGCCACTATCGTCGCGCGCGACCTCGACGCGGCCGTTGAGATGCTTCGGGCGGAGCTCCCGCTCGGCGATCCTTTCCGCGACCCGGAGGTGGCCCAGTTCGGTCTCCACAACGCCGTCTTGCCACTCGGTGACACGTTTGTCGAGGTCATCTCCCCGGTCGAGGAAAACACGGCAGCCGGCCGCCACCTGGAGCGGCTCGGTGGCGATGGTGGCTACATGGCGATGTTTCAGGTCGACGACATCGCCGCCGCCCGCGCTCGAATCAAGCAGCTCGGTTTGCGCGTCATCTACGAGCTGGATCGCGAGGGCGACACCGACATTCACCTGCATCCCGTCGACGTGCCGGGCGCGATCGTCGCGGTCGACCGGATGGAGGAGTCGGCGTCGTGGCGTTGGGCCGGCCCCGGGTGGATCGCCGAGGCACCGGCCGAGACAGGTCCTGGCCGTGTGACCGGTGCGACCTTGACAGCTCGCGAGCCGGCGAAGCTGGCGAGCAGGTGGGCAGCCGTCCTCGGTGCGGAAGCCGACGGAGACCGAATCGCGCTGGACGGCGGCGAGTTGCACTTCATCACGGGCGAGCGCGACGGCATCACAGCCTTTCACGTTGAGGGGCTCGAGGCCGACGTCACCATCTGTGGCGTCGATTTCGTACGCGCCTGAGCTCGCGCAAGCACAGGGGCGGGACCATGTCAATTCTGTACCGGTGTTCGGCAAGTTCCACCTAGGTGACGGACGTCGCATCTTCATACGTTAGGTGTGACCGGCAGCACATTCACCCATCATGTACAAGGAGCTTCCGATGCCGCTGTGGCAGTTGCTTATCCCGGAGAACGCGTTCACATCCGAAGAGAAGGCTGAGCTGGCCGAGAAGATCACCAACATCTACTCGTCCGACTGGTCGAAGGAGAACTTCGGTTTCGAGCTGCCGAAGTTCTATACCTCAGTGGTCTTCCACGAGGTCAAGGCTGAGGACTTCTACGTCGGCGGTGAGTCGCGCGACAAATTCGTCCAGATCGAGGTCGTCCACATCGCCCGCACGAACGAGGGGGCCGCGGCCCTAGCGGGCATCACTGTCGAGGAGATCCTCCGACGGTACTTCGAGAACGTCAACGGGTTGCTCAAGCCGTACATGGCAGACCGCGGCTACGAGGTGGAGTTCCACGTCGAGACCGCGCCGTTCGAAACCTGGCAGATCGACGGCATGACGCCGCCGCCCCCCTACTCCGTGGCAGAGCGGCGTTGGTACGAGGAGAACCAGAGCTCGCCGTACACCGCCGAGGAAGTGAGCGACGACCCGCAGGTGGCGGCCACTGCCTGAAACGGGCACCTGCCTGTACGAAGACCCGGGGTGCGTGCCGCAGCGCCAGGACCGGCTTCGCGACCGAGCTGATGAACCGCTCGGTGTCCCTGGCCGTGGGGTAGGCGACCGAACGACGCAGCCGCTGCGACAGCGACGGACGTACGCCGCCATCGGCTGTCCCTCCCAGCCGAGCCGAGGAGATCGCGGCCGGGAGCGCGTAGCGCACGCTCTCGGTCTTGAACGACTCCAGCCGTAGCGATCGATAGAGCCCGACCGCGACCAGTGCGAGCACGATCGAGAACGGCAGACCCATGATGATCGTCGCATTGGTCAGAGTCGTGAGCCACGCGTCGCCGCCGGCGAACATCAGCGCCAGCGTGAGCGCACCGATCGCGAAGGACCAGAAGATCCGTACCGGCACCGAGCAGTCGGCCATCGGGTGTGGCAGACGTGAGGTGAAGTTGCCCATCACCAGCGCGCCGGAGTCGGCCGAGGTGACGTAGTAGAGGAAACCGGTCAAGGTGGCGACCGCGATCACCAGAGTCGCCGCCGGGTAGGCCTCGAGGAAGACGTAGAAGCCCTGCGCGTAGTTGCCGTTGGTCAGCTCGCCGAACTCGGCGTCGCCGCCTCGGATCCGGCCCAGAGCGCTGTTACCGAAGATCGAGACCCACAGCAGGATGAAGCCGAACGGGATCATCATCACGCCGACCAGGAACTGCCGGATCGTCCGGCCACGCGAGATCCTGGCGAGGAACAGGCCGACGAACGGCGCCCAGGCCACCCACCAGGCCCAGAAGAAGAGGGTCCAGAGGTTCTTCCAGGCGCCGACGTCGGGGTTCTCGACGGTGTCGTAAGGCATCGTGTCGAAGCTCATCCCGGGCAGGTGCACGAGATAGTCACCCAGGTTCATCACCAGCGAGTTGAGCAGGAACGCGGTGTTGTCGGAGAAGAGCACATAGAGCATCAGCGCGACCGAGAGCAGCACGTTGAGCTCGGAGATCCGGCGGATGCCCTTGTCGACCCCGGAGATCGCCGAGATGGTGCCGAGCAGCACCGCGACCACCACGAGCCCGACCTGCGCGCCGCGGCCCTCGGGGATGTCGAAGAGGACGTTGAGGCCGGCGTTGAGCAGGGCGATGGAGATGCCGAGCGAGGTCGCGATACCGAAGATGGTGCCGAGGACCGCGGCCAGGTCGATGCTGTCACCGAGCCGCCCGTGGATCCGCTTGCCGAAGATCGGGTAGAGCGCGGAACGGATCGAGAGCGGCAGCCCGTGGCGGAAGGAGAAGTAGCCCAGCGCCATGCCCATGACCGCATACATCGCCCAGCCGGACAGGCCGTAGTGGAACAGCGTCCAGGTGACCGCCTGCTCGGCGGCGGCGATGGTGCTGCCCTCGCCGGTGGGCGGGGTGAGGTACTGCGATACCGGCTCGGCGACCGAGTAGAACATCAGGTCCGCGCCGATGCCGGCCGCGAAGAGCATCGCGGTCCAGGTGAACATCGAGTACTCCGGCCGCGACTCCTCCGGGCCCAGCCGGATCCGCCCGTAGCGGGACAGGCAGATGAACAGGACGAACGCGATCAAGGCAGCGGCGAGCGTGAAGTACCACCAGCCGAAGTACGTCGAGATCCATCCGACGACATGTCCGATGGCGGCGCCCGCGGTGTCAGGTGCGAGCAACGTGAAGAGCGTGAACGCGACCACGACCCCGGCGGAGCCGAAGAAGACGGTCTTGTTCAGCTCCGGCTTCGTCGTCGGGATCTCGTCTGGGTCAGCGGCGGGTTCACCCATCGGCGTACGCGATGGGTCGATCGTCTCCGGCATGAGCTGTCTCCTCCGGTTAGGGTGCCCGGCACCCTAGTCCACCCGGCGCCGGCTTTGGTCGGTCAGGTCTCAGGACTGGTTGCGCGGATCCCCCGCCGGCCACAGCGGCGAGTCGTCGCGGTGGCGGTAGTAGGGAACGTCGGAGGGTGCCAGCGGGGTGTTGCCCGCGATCAGGTCGGCGGCCTTCTCGGCGACCATCATCACCGGTGCGTAGATGTTGCCGTTGGTGACGTAGGGGAAGACGCTCGCATCCACGACCCGCAGCCCCTCGGTGCCGTGGACCTTCATCGAGGTGGGGTCGGTCACCGCCATCTCGCCGGTGCCCATCGCCGCGGTGCACGAGGGGTGCAGCGCGGTCTCGGCGTCCTTGCGGACCCACTCGAGGATCTCCTCGTCGGTCTCCACCGACGGGCCCGGGGACATCTCGCCGGCGTTGAAGGAGGCGAAGGCGGGCTGGTTGAGGATGTTGCGGGCCACCCGCACCGCCTCGACCCACTCGCGGCGGTCGTTGGGGGTGGAGAGGTAGTTGAACAGCATCGAGGGGTGCTCGAAGGGGTCGTCGGACTTGATCCGGACGTGACCGCGGGTGTCGGCGTACATCGGGCCGATGTGCACCTGGTAGCCGTGCTGGCCCTTCTCCTGACCGGGAGCCATCGACCCGTCGTAGCGGATCGCGATCGGCAGGAAGTGGAACATCAGGTTGGGCCAGTCCACGTCCTCGTTCGACCGCGCGAAGCCGCCGCCCTCGAAGTGGTTGGTCGCGCCCAGCCCCTTCTTCTGGAAGAGCCACTGCCAGGCGATCTTGGGCCGCTGGTGCCACACCAGGCCGGGGGCGATCGAGACCGGCTGCTTGGAGGCGTACTGGATGTAGACCTCGAGGTGGTCCTGGAGGTTCTCCCCCACGCCCGGGAGGTTGTGCACGACGTCGATCCCGTTCGAGCGCAGCAGGGACTCCTCGCCCACCCCGGAGAGCTGGAGCAGCTGCGGGGTGTTGATCGCGCCGCCGCAGCAGATGACCTCCTTGGCGCGGACGAAGTGGTCCTTGCGGGCGCGCCCGACGCCGCGGACGTAGTCCAGACCGGTCACCCGCGGGACGTCGCCGGAGGTGTCGAAGCGGATCTTCGTCGCGTGCGCGAAGGTCTCGACGGTGAGGTTGGGGCGATTCATGACCGGGTGCAGGTAGGCCCGCGCAGCAGACCAGCGGCGGCCGTCCTTCACGTTGCGGTCGAAGGGCGCGAAGCCCTCCTGGCGATAGCCGTTGACGTCGTCGGTCAGCGGGTAGCCGGCCTCCTGGGCGGCCTCGAAGAACGCCGAGAAGAGCGGGTTGGACGCGGGCCCGCGCTCGAGGTGGAGCGGACCGGAGCCACCGCGCCACTGGTCGGCGCCGGAGGTGCCGTCCTCGAGGAAGCGGCTCTCCATGCGCTTGAAGTAGGGCAGGCAGTGGCGGTAGTCCCAGGTCTCCATGCCCGGGTCGGCCGCCCAGCGCTCGAAGTCCATCGGGTTGCCGCGCTGGAAGATCATCCCGTTGATCGAGCTCGATCCACCGAGGAGCTTGCCGCGGGCGTGGTAGACCTTGCGACCGCCCAGGTGCGGCTCGGGATCGGTCTCGTAGCCCCAGTCGTAGAGCTTCGAGCCGATCGGGAACGGCAGCGCCGCCGGCATGTGGATGAACGGGTCGATCTTGAAGTCGCTGTGACCGGCCTCCAGCACCAGCACCTTCGTGCCGGGGTCGGCGCTGAGCCGGTTGGCGATCGCCGAGCCGGCCGAGCCGCCACCGACGATGACGAAGTCGTACGTCGCGGTCATCTCAGTTCTCCTTCGCTGTGCCGGTTTCCTGGGCGCGGGGTGCGAACCAGTGCTGCGGGCTCGGGTCGATGTTGTGCCAGATGTGCTTGGTCTCGCGGTACTCCTCGAGCCCGGCCTGGCCGAGCTCGCGGCCGATCCCGGACTGCTTGTAGCCGCCCCACTCGGCCTGGGCGACGTACGGGTGGTAGTCGTTGATCCAGACGGTGCCCATCCTGAGCTTGGCGGCGACGCGCTCGGCACGGCCGCCGTCGCTGGTCCACACGGCGCCGGCGAGCCCGTAGATGGAGTCGTTGGCGATGCGGACGGCGTCGTCCTCGTCGGTGAAGGTCTCCACGGTGAGGACCGGCCCGAAGGACTCGTCCTGGGTCACACTCATCTCGGTGGTGCAGTCGTCCAGGATGGTGGGCAGGTAGTAGAAGCCGTCGGCCAGCGCGGGGTCGTCGGGGCGCTTGCCGCCGGTGCGGAGGGTGGCGCCCTCAGCGAGGCCCTTCGCGACGTACGCCTCGACCTTGTCGCGGTGGGCGCTGCTGGTCAGCGGCCCGGTCTCGGCAGCGTCGTCGAACGGGCCGCCGAGGCGGATCTGCTCGGCGCGGGCGACCAGCTCCTCGACGAACTTCTCCTTGATCGACTCCTCGATGATCAGCCGAGCGCCTGCGGAGCAGACCTGGCCGGAGTGGAGGAAGACCGCGGTCAGCGCGAAGTCGAGCGCCGTCTCCAGGTCGGAGTCGGCGAAGACGATGTTGGGGTTCTTGCCGCCGAGCTCGAGGGCGATCTTCTTCACCGTGTCCGCGGCGTTCACCATCAGCCGCTTGCCGGTGGCCAGACCACCGGTGAAGGAGACCAGGTCGACGCGCGGGTCCTCCGACAGCGGGGCGCCCGCGGTCGGGCCCTCGCCGAGCACCAGGTTGCCGACGCCGGCCGGCAGGCCGGCCTCCTCGAGCACCTTCATCAGGTGGATGGCGGTGTGCGGCGTGATCTCGCTGGGCTTGAGCACGAACGTGTTGCCCGCGGCCAGGCACGGCGCGACCTTCCACGCCACCTGCAGCAGCGGGTAGTTCCACGGGGTGATCAGCCCGCAGACGCCGACCGGCTCGTGCACGATCCGGCTCTTCACGCTCGGGTTCCCGGTGTCGACCACGCGCCCGGCTTCCTCGGTGGCGATGTGCCCGAAGTGACGGAAGACCGAGACCACGTCGGCCACGTCGTACTCGCTCTCCACCAGTCGCTTTCCGGTGTCGAGCGACTCCGCGCGGGCGACGATCGCGGTGTCCCGCTCGAGCAGGTCGGCGACCCGCAGCAGAAGGTCGCCCCGTTCTCGCGCGGGCGTTGCCGGCCACTCGCCACTGTCGAAGGCGTTCCGCGCCGCGGCGATCGCGGCCCGGGTGTCCTCGGCTCCAGCCTCCGCGACGGTTCCGACGACCGCGCCGTCGGCGGGACAGCGGATCTCCCGCTCGTCGCCCGACTGCGCGGGCAACCAGCGTCCGTCGATGTAGATCTGGCTCATACAACCTCCGGCGTCGGGGTCGCTCAACAGGCAACCGCGGGTGAATACATCTGATCCTGCGTGGACATGAAGGGCCAGGTCAAGGGATTGACGGGACAAGATTGTTGCAGGTGGTACAAAATTGTTCCAACTGATACAAATCGCTACCGCCGGTTGTTAGAGTCACCGCATGACGACCGCGCGTACCGCGCCCGCCAAAGATCCACAGCGCCGTGCCGCCTGGGCCGAGCTGGCGACCGACTACGTCCACGAGCACGGACTGATCGGCCTGAGCCTGCGCCCGCTCGCCGCCGAGCTGGGCACCAGCAACCGGGTCCTGCTCTACCACTTCGGCACCAAGGACCAGCTGGTCGCCGACGTGCTCCGCACGTCCAACGAGCGGTCGGTCGCCGAGGTCGCCGCGCTCGAGCCCTCGAAGGACCTGCGAACCGCCGTCTATGACCTGTGGGCCGTGATGGAGGGCGACCGGTGCAGCTGGATCTATGTGGAGGCGGCCGCGCTCGGTCTCTTCGGCAGGGAGCCGTACGTCTCAGCGGTCCGCGAGGCCAACACACTGTGGATGGGCGCACTCATCGCGCACTTGGACAAGTCCGGCGTGGATCCCGCCGTCGCAGAACGGGCTGCCCACGTCATCGACGCCGCCTTCATGGGCTTCCAGCTCAGCATGGGTCCTGACGGCAGCCTCCCCGAGCGTTCCCGGTCCGTCGCTGATCTAGCCGATGCCGTCGCCGCTCTGGCCTGAACCACGCACCCCCTCCGCGGACCGCTCCAGTCGACGTCACACTCCCGGATCCTGGACAGAGGTCGAACCACGATCGCTGATTTCCGCGACGCCGCGGCGCCAACACCGCTAGCCTCGATGGTCGACCGAGTTCGCCATCCATGGAGGCATGCGCATGATTCGTTCGGGCTCTATCCAAATTCTGACGACGGCGTTGGCCGTCGGCGTCGCCGCCATGCTCATCGCCGCGTCGACCACCTCACCAGCCACGGCCCAGCCACGGGCCGAGCGCCCGAGCACAGCGGAGGCACCAGTGCCCGGTCTGGTGCCGAACCCGCTCCAGGTGCGCGCGAAAAAGGGGCCCGGTTTCGTCCTGACCAAGCAGGCCCGGATCGTCGCCCGTGGCGCTGACGCAGACGAGGTCGGCGTTCTCTTGGCGGCCGAACTGCGCCCGGCGACCGGCTTCGGCCTCCCGGTCGTCGCCGGTAGGCCGACCCGTCGCGATGTCGTCCTGACCATCGACCCCAAGGCCGGGTTCGGCGAGGTCGAGGGCAACCCGGAGGCGTACAAGATCTCCTCGACGGCCAAAGGGGTCAAGGTCACCGGGGCGAGTCGCCACGGGCTGTTCAACGGCACCCAGACGCTGCGTCAGCTGCTGCCGGCGTTTGCCTCATCGACCGTCCAGGTGAACACAGACTGGACCGTGCCGGCCGTCTCGATCCTGGACGCGCCGCGGTTCAGCTATCGCGGGATCATGCTCGATGTCGCCCGCTCGTTCCTCGAGGTCGACGAGGTGAAGCAGGTCATCGACGCCGCAGCGGCGGCCAAGATCTCGGTGCTGCACATGCACCTGGCCGACGACCAAGGGTGGCGGATCGACATCACCAACTCCGGTCGGGCGGCCGACGACGACATCGACTACACGGCCCTGACCCGGGTCTCGGGTGCGACCGCGGTGCTCGGCAACCCGTATCAGAGCGCCGACGGCCACACCGGGTTCTACACCCAGGACGACTATCGCTCGCTGGTGCGGTATGCCGCCGAGCGCGAGATCGAGATCATCCCCGAGATCGACATCCCCGGCCACACGAATGCCGCCCTGGCCGCGATCCCACAGCTCAACACCGCCGGGTCGAGTCACCCGGCGACCGAGGACGAGCCGGTGGCACCACACAACGGGACCATCGACGTCGGCTACTCCTATCTCGATCCGACCTCCGAGGTGACCTATACGTTCATCCAGCACGTCTTCTCACAGCTCGCTGCGCTGACGCCGTCCGAGTTCCTGCATGTCGGCGGCGACGAGTCGCACGCGATGACGCAGCGATATGGCCACGAGGGCTACGTGGCGTTCGTCGAGCGGGCGCTCGCGATCGTCCACGGACTCGGGAAGAAGACGATCGGCTGGAACGAGTACGCCGAGTCCGGGCTCACCGCCGGTGATGGTGTTCAGTACTGGGCCGGCACGACCGAGCACGCGAAGCGCGCCGTGATCGAGGATGGCGCCAAGCTGCTCGTCTCGCCGGGCAACACGTCCTACCTCGACATGAAGTATCACCCGAAGACGCCGATCGGACTCTCCTGGGCGTGCTCGGGCGACTGCGACGTCGCGCACTACTACGACTGGAGCCCGCAGGAGGTCATCGCGGGCGTCGGGGACGAGCACATCCTCGGCACCGAGGCGCCGCTGTGGTCCGAGACGATCCGGGGCGTCGACCAGGCCGAGTTCATGATCTTCCCACGCGCCCTGGCGCACGGGGAGAACGGCTGGACCGCCGAGTCGCGGCGCTCGCCGTCGGACTTCGCGGCGCGGCTCGCCTCGGTCGGTCCGCGACTTGCTGCCGCCGGCACCAACTTCTACGACGGGCCGCAGATCGCTTGGTCGACGGAGCTGGCCGGGACCGATGCTGCGGTGTCGGCAGGGTCGGTCGGATCGGTGTCGGTCGGACTGCTCGCCGCCCCCGGGACCAAGACGGACGGGACCGCGGTCGCCGTCGACGAGGTCGACGACGCGGACGGCACCGGTGGCTCGTCGCTGACCGCACCGCTCACCGCGACAGTCGACTTCGGGGACGGGTCGGCTCCGGTCCCCGCACGGTTCACCGCGTCTGAACCCCGGGATTCGCTCCACGCTGCCGGGGTCTATGCGGTGACGGCTGCTCATGCGTACGACTCCCCGGGGAAGTATCGCGGCAAGATCACGGCCTCCGACGGCTCGACGGCGAGGTTCACCGTCACGGTCTCCTGATCGAGTGGAGGTTGTGAAGCTGAGAGTGGCCTATGGCTCACCCTCAGCTTCACAACCTCCCGATGTCACAGATCTCGCGTGCTCGGTGTCCTTGGGGTATGAGCAACCAAGAAGAAGCCTTCAGCAGGAGTCGGGTCGTGGTCGTCGGCGGCGGGTACGCCGGCGTGATGGCCGCCAACCGACTCACCAAGCGCGAGGACATCGAGATCACCCTGGTCAACCCGCGCGACCATTTCGTCGAGCGGATCCGGCTGCACCAACTCCTGGCCGGATCGTCCGATGCGGTGGTGGCCTATGCCGACATCCTGAGTCCGCGGGTCCGTCTGCTCGTCGGCACGGTCAGCGCCGTCGATGCCGGTGCCCGGACGGTCGCACTCGAGGACGGGCAGGAGGTGGCGTACGACTATCTGGTCTACGCCGTCGGCAGCACCGGCGACCCGCGGGTGGCGGGCGCGCACGAGCACGCCTTCGGCGTCGCGACCTTCGAGGAGGCGACCCGCCTGCGGGCCGCGCTGGACGCGACGCCCGCCGATGCACCGGTGGTCGTCGTCGGTGGTGGCCCGACCGGCATCGAGGTCTCCTCCGAGCTCGCAGAGGCCGGCCGCAACGTGGCGCTGATCTGCGGAGACAGGCTCGGCCCGTGGCTGCACGAGAAGGGCCGCACAGATGCCGAGCGCGCCCTGCGCCGGCTGGGCGTCGGCATCGTCGACGGCGCCCGGGTGGCGGAGGTGCTGGACGGCCGCGTACGCCTGGACAACGACCGCGAGCTGACCAGCTCGGTGACGATCTGGACCGCCGGGTTCACCACGCCGGACCTGGCGCGCCGCAGCGGGCTGTCCACCGACGAGGCCGGCCGGCTGGTCACCGACGAGACCCTCACCAGTGTCGACGACGACAGGATCATCGCGACCGGCGACGCCGCGGCGCCGTCGGGGCTGGCCTACCGGATGAGCTGCCAGGCCGCCAACCAGCTCGGGCCGCTGGCCGCGGAGACGGTGCTCGCCCGGCTCGCGGGCGCGACCCCTGAGGCGGTCAGCATCGGCTTCGTGGGGCAGTGCATCAGCATCGGTCGCGGGCTCGGCCTGGTGAACTTCGCCCGCCGCGACGACTCCGCCGTGGGGGCCCGCCTCCGTGGCATGCCCGCGGCGAAGGTGAAGGAGCTGATCTGCCGCAGCACGGTCTGGGCCCTGGCGATGGAGGCCCGTCGTCCAGGCTCCGCGATCGGGTTCAAAGACGGGTCGCGTGCCGCCCGCGTCCAGGCGGCAGCGGTGACACCGCTGGTCCGGTAGCCCAGCCGCCTCGACTGAGGTCTCGTCCGGCGGATTCGGAAGGAGTTCAGGCAGCGGTCGTACGGCGGTTGCCACGGGATCACGCGCCACCGCCAGGTTGAGGGCCACCCTCACCGAAAGAGATCCCGATGCGTACCTTCGTCCGATCGCTGACCGCGGTGCTCGCCGCGGCCGCGTTCCTCTCCCCCACTGCCGCCACGGCGAGCACGACCGACTCCACGCGGACCTTCGCCGACCTCGGTACGCCGCACCCGCAGGCGCACGCCCACAACGACTACGAGCACGGCCGTCCCCTCCTCGACGCCCTGGCCAGCGGCTTCACCAGTGTCGAGGCCGACGTGTGGCTGGTCGACGGCGAGCTCCTGGTGGCGCACGACGCGGAGGACCTCGACCCGGCGCGGACGCTGGAGAGGCTCTACCTCGCCCCGCTCAAGAAGCTCGTCCGTAGCAAGGGACGCGATGTCTACCCGGGCTACGACGGCACCTTCCAGCTCCTGATCGACATCAAGAACACCGGCGAAGCGACGTACGCGGCGATCGAGAAGGAGCTCGGAGCCCATGAGGAGCTCTTCACCCGCTACGAGAACGGCATCGTCAAGGACGGTCCGGTCGAGGCGGTCATCAGCGGTGACCGGCCGTTGGAGACGATGCGGAGCGCGACCGAGCGGTTCGGCTTCTACGACGGCCGGATGAGCGACCTCCGCTCCGGCATACCGGCCTCGCTGATGCCGCTGGTCAGCGACAACTGGACCAAGGTCTTCGTCTGGCAGGGCGTCGGCCCGATGCCCGATACCGAGCGCCGCAAGCTTCACGAGATCGTCGACCACGCTCACGCCCAGGGCTACCGGGTGCGGTTCTGGGCGACGCCGGACAACGACGGCCCCGCGCGCGAAGCAGTCTGGACCGAGCTGCTCGCAGCCGGGGTCGACCACATCAACACCGACGACCTCGCCGCCCTCGATGCCTTCCTGACCGACAGAGCCTGACCGACAGAGCCTGACCGCGAACCGACAGCGGGCAGCTCACCGCCGGATCGGCGGCCATCCATCGACGTCGCACTGACCGTGCTCGTTGCTCCCGGCGGCGAGGACGGTCCCGTCTGCCCGCAGTCCGAGCGTGTGCCGGGACCCTGCGGCCACCGCGACGATCTCGCGCCAGTCGGCGACGTCGCATTGGCCGGCCTCGTTGCCACCGGCGGCCAATGCTCGGCCGTCGGTGGTGACTGCGACGGTGTGGTAGCTCCCGGCGGCCACTCGTACGACATCGCGCCAGGTCTCGACGCCGCCCGCCCAGGCGCTGCGATCGCCGACCGCGAGCACGCGCCCCGAGCTGGTCAGGCCGACCGTGTGGAGGTAGCCGGCCGCGACGGCGACCACGTCATACCAAGCATCGACGGCACACTGCCCACGGTGACCGTTCCCCACGGCCGTCACGGTCCTGTCCGCCCTGAGGCCGACCGAGTGCCAGTCGCCGCAGGCCAGCGCGACGATCTCGCGCCACGAGCTCACCTCGCCGGCGCCTTCGGCGAGCCTCCCCACGGCGAGCACCGTGCCGTCGGCGCGCAGCCCCAGCGTGCGACGCCAGCCGGCGGCGACGGCGGTCACCTCGCGCCAGGAGCCCACCTCGCACTGACCCTCGTTGTTCCAGCCCGTCGCCACCACAGTGCCGTCGGCGCGGAGCCCGACACTGTGGGACCGCCCGGTGTTCGAGGCCGTGTGCACATTGCCGGCCGCTACCCCGACCACATCAGTCCAGTCATCGGTGCGGCACTCCCCCGCCTTGCCGACGCCGGCAGCGACCACCGTTCCGCCCGTGCCCACGCCGAGCGAATGACGTGGCCCGGCCGCGATGAGCTGATTCACGACAGCAGCCTGATCGATCAGAGTTCGCGGACCATCTCGTGGTTCACCCCGTCGACCATCTCGACCCGCGTGCCGGTGTCGACGTAACCGCACTTGCGATAGGCACCCTGCGCGCGGACGTTGTCCTCGTTGACGTGGAGGCGCACCTGCCGGACACTGATCTCCTGCAGCCATGCCTCCGTCTGCGAGAGAAGCGCTTCAAGGACGCCGCCGCCGCGCCGGGCAGGCCGCACGTAGACGCCCACGAGGGCGGCGCGCGGGTGCGGACTCGTCTCGCCGATGTAATCGGGCTCGCCCGGCGCCGTCACGAGTGCCGTCACCGTCCCGGCGAGCTCACCGTGAGCGTCGACCGCGACGAACTTCCCTACGGCAGTGCCGGCGGCGGCCGTCTGCGCCTGCTCCCGCCAATAGCTGTCCGGCCGCTGGAGAGCGTCTTCGAGTCGCTCGAGGTAGGCGAGGTGGGCAATCGGGTCGCGCAGCGCCTCGAGCCGCAGGTCCCGGATGGCCTGCCACTCCTCGGCTCGCACTCGGCGCACGGTGCCGGAACCCAGCACTTCATCTTCCTCGACTGTCACGGCCTCATCGTCCCAGCACGCCCGGCATTGCGTCGAACGCTTTCCGGCAGACGTACGGCCCGATGGGGCGCCGTTCCCGGGCACCGTGTCACAGTCCTCGGCGCTGCCTCGTCCTAGAGGGCAAGATGGACCGAGGAGGACCTTTCATGACACCTGAAGCAGAGTTCGAGGAGCTGCGCCCGCTGCTGTTCTCGATCGCCTACCGGATCCTCGGCAGCGTGAGCGAGGCGGAGGATGCGGTGCAGGAGAGCTGGATCCGGTTGGCCGCGAGCCCGACCGAGCCCGAGTCGCTGAAGGCCTACATGTCCACCGTGGTCACGCGCATCTCGCTCGACGTGCTGCGCTCGGCACGGGTGCGCCGGGAGACGTACGTCGGGCCGTGGTTCCCCGAACCGCTGCTCACCGACGCCCACGCCGATGAGGTCGCGGACATCTATGCAAGCCCTGAGCGTGCGACCGAGCTGGCCGACTCGGTGTCGATGGCCGCGCTGCTGCTCCTGGAACGGCTCAGCCCGCTGGAGCGGGCGGTCTTCGTGCTGCGCGAGGTCTTCCACTTCGGCTTCGCCGACATCGCCGTGGCGGTCGACCGCTCCGAGGCCGCCTGCCGACAGCTCGCCTCGCGGGCACGTCGTCACATGGACGAGGGCAAGCCGCGGTTCGAGGCCGACCGACGCAAGAGGGTCGAGCTCTCCGGCCGATTCTTCGAGGCGCTGCGCGACGGAGATCTCGACCAGCTCCAGGCGCTGCTGGCGGCCGATGTCGAGACCGTCAACGACGGTGGTGGCGTGGCCGGTGGCTCCGGCGGCCGGTTCGGAGCGGAGAAGGCGGCGCGCATCCTGGTCGCGGCGGTGCCGCCGCTGCTCGCCATCGGCGCCCGCCTGGAGGAGCGCGAGCTCAACGGCGAGCCGGGGGCCATCCTGCGCGATGCCGACGGCTCCATCCTCGGCACCTGGACGCTCGACATCCTCGACGGCCAGATCCAGCGGATCCGCTCGGTCACCAACCCCGAGAAGCTGGGCCACCTCGGTCCGGTGGCCGACCTGAAGGACGCCGCACGCCGCCGCAACCGCCACCGTCGCGGCCGCTGACGCCGAAACTGCAGAACTTGCGGGTCGAATCGGTAGTTGTGGGCGACGAAACTCTACTTTCGTCGCCCAACAAAAGAAAAGCGGGGGCGGGGGTAAATAGGGGGCCGGCCGCCCGGGCGCGGGGGCGGAAGACGGGG